>DATBBS010000203.1:0-8230 GCA_036270895.1 Xanthobacteraceae bacterium | reverse complement strand
AGGTGACGACCGGCACGCCCGGGAAGCTGTCGCGCAGCATGCGCACGTCCTCGGCCGTTATCGATTGCGCGAGCGAGCAGCCGGCGCGGCGGTCGGGGATCAGCACGACCTTGTCCGGATTGAGGATCTTCGCGGTCTCGGCCATGAAATGGACGCCGCACTGCACGATCACGCCGGCCTTGGTCTTGGCCGCCTCGCGCGCGAGCTGCAGCGAGTCGCCGACGAAATCGGCGACGCAATTGTAGATCTCCGGCGTCTGGTAATTATGCGCCAGGATGACGGCGCCGCGCTGCTTCTTGAGATCGTTGATCGCCTTCACGTAGGGGGCGAAAAACGGCCACTCGATCGCCGGCACGACCGTCTTGATGCGCTCGTAGAGATGCGCGGTCTCGCGCGCGACCTCGTCGTTCCAGTCGAGCGGCGGCATCGCGACATCGGGATATCGGCGCGCCGCAACGGCGCCGCTACGGGCGGCGGGCGAGCCTTCGCGGCTCGGTCCAAAGGCGGCAAGGATGGGCATCGCCATCTCCTTCATCGACCCACATATGCTCATAGTGAGCATATGTGGGTACCAAAATATCCGGCGGCTGCCGGGACGTTCGCTCGACTTATTCTCACTCCGAGCAAATCACATATAACACCTTTCTTCCGGCTCTGCCAGTCCCCCCTGACCCCAGCCATGCATGGGACAAATCAGTTCAATGACGAAGATTCGTTTGGGCCGCGCCGGCCGGCACCGTATCTAGGGTACCGGCAGGGCGCATATCGGTCCGCGTCGTCTGCCGTCGCGGCGGTTCGCGCGCGAGCGCGTCTCGCCAACCCTGTGGAGCCGTCATGACGACGTCCGAACCAGCACTGCGGCTCACCTGGCGCACGCCGGCCGTGGTCGTCGGCTGCGGCTGCCTGATCGCGATGCTGAGCTTCGGGCCACGCTCCGCGGCGGGCCAGTTCCTCACCCCGATGTCGCTCGAGTTCGGGTGGGGCCGCGACGTCTTCTCCTTCGCGCTCGCGATCCAGAATCTCCTGTGGGGCGCCTTCCAGCCCTTCGCGGGCGGCGTGGCGGATCGTTACGGAGCGGTGCGGGTCTTGTGGGCGGGTGCGATCGCCTACGCGGCCGGGCTCGCGCTGATGTCCCAGGCCAGCAGTCCCGGTCTGCTCGATCTGAGCGCCGGCGTGCTGATCGGCTTCGCGCTGTCGAGCTGCTCGTTCAACCTGGTCATCGGCGCGCTCGGCAAGCTGGTGCCCGAAAGCTGGCGCTCGCTCGCCTTCGGGGCGGGCACGGCGGCCGGATCCTTCGGCCAATTCCTGTTCTCGCCGCTGGCGCGGATGCTGATCGATTGGACGGGCTGGCAGAATACGCTCGTCATCTTCGGCGGCATCATGCTGCTGATCCTGCCGTTGTCGCTCGCCCTGGCGACTCCGCGCAGCGCGGCGGCGGGATCCGGCGTGGCTCGGCCGCAGCAGTCGGCCTGGCAGGCCCTGATGGAGGCCTTCGGCCACCGCAGCTACGTGCTTCTGGTGCTCGGCTTCTTCACGTGCGGTTTTCAGCTCGCCTTCATCACGGTGCATCTGCCGGCCTACCTGCTCGACCGCGGTCTTTCCGCGACCGTCGGCGCCTGGACGATCGGCTTCATCGGGCTGTTCAACATCTTCGGCTCGATCCTCGCCGGCTGGCTCGGCAATCGCATGCCCAAGCGCTTCATCCTTTCCGCCATCTATCTCGGGCGGGCGCTCGCGGTCGTCGCCTTCATCACGCTGCCGGCAAGTCCCGGCGCCGCCATCGTGTTCGGCGCCGTTACCGGCTTCCTCTGGCTGTCCACGGTGCCGCCCACCTCGAGCCTGGTCGCGCTGATGTTCGGCACCCGCTGGCTCTCCATGCTGTTCGGCTTTGCATTCTTCAGCCACCAGGTCGGCGGCTTCCTCGGCGTGCTGCTCGGCGGTTACGCCTTCGAGCACACCGGATCCTACGACTCCGTATGGTGGCTCTCGGTGCTGTTCGGCGTGCTCTCGGCGCTGATCAACCTGCCGATCGTCGAGAAACCGGTGGTGCGCGCCGCCGCCGCGCCGGCGTGATAGGCTGAAGCTCCTTTTCGGAGTTTCAGCTTGGACGGCCCGCTGGACATCTCGGTCATCCTCACCACCTATAACCGCGCGGCGTTGCTGCCGCGCGCGATTGCAAGCGTGCTCGCGCAGGAGGGCGCGCGCTTCGAGCTCATCGTGGTCGACGACGCCTCGACCGATGCAACCCGCGGCTATCTGTCGACATTGGCCGATCCGCGCATTCGCGTGATCGCATCCGAGCGCAATCTTGGCCCGAGCGGGGCGCGCAACAAGGGACTCGAGGCGGCCCGTGCCGAAGTTGTCGCCTTCCTGGATTCCGACGACGCCTATCTGGCGGGCCGGCTGGCGGTGCCGCTCGCCTGTCTGGCGGCCGATCCCGATCTGGTCTGCGTCCTCTCCTCCGCCGTGAAATTCGACCGCGCCGTGCCGCGCGAGGCGCGCATCCCGGCGCTCAGGCTGGCGGCGCCGGCCTTCGAATGGGCGCTGACCGCGGACCTGATCCCGGTCGAGGCGACCAGCATGACGGTGCGCCGCGCGGCCGCGCTCGCGGTCGGCGGATTTTGCCAAGAGCTTCGCCTCACCGAGGATCGCGAATTCCTGATCCGGCTCGCCCGCAAGGGCGCCGGACGGCTCGTGGCCGACCTGTTGTGGCAGAAATTCTGGGTCGACGGCAGCCTGTCGAACGACTGGGCGGGGGCGGGGAGCGGGCTTCTCGCCTATGCGGCGCAGCGCCCGGAGTATCTCGACCGTTTCCGCAAGCTCGGCTCCTATTTGGCCACCAAGGTGCTGGTCGGCCATCTGCGCAACCGCCAGCCGCTGTCGTTCTGGCGCGATCTGGTGCGGCTGCGCGCGGCGGGATTGATCGACGGCAACATCCCGCGCCTGGTGCGCGATCACCGCGAGGTCAGCCGCTACCGCAAGGAGATGTCGCGCGCGCCGGCGCTCGCGGCGTTGACCGGGCCGCCGGAGAGCTGGCGCTAGGGACGGGCGGCCGTTGCCGCCGCAAACTCGCTTGGCTAAGCTCGCATCTGTTCCGGTTCACCACCGAGGTTCTCTCATGAACACCGCGACACTCTCCCGGCTCGACGTGGTCCCGCTGTCAAAACATATCGGCGCCGAGATCCGCGGCATCGACCTGCGCGTCCCGCTCGACGCCGCAACCATGGACGCCATCCACCAGGCCTGGCTCGACCACAGCGTGCTGCTGTTGCGCGGCCAGAGCTTCTCGCAGGAGGACCTGTTGCGGGTGACAGGTTGCTTCGGCGAGCTTGCGCCGCTGTCGCGGCCGCCGAAATTCTTTCCCAAGGGCTATTCGCGGCTCCTCCCCAACATCATGATGATCTCGAACATCCGCGAGAACGGCGAGACCATCGGGGCGCTGCCGGACGGCGAGATGAACTTCCATCACGACCAGATCCATTCCGAGGTGCCGCACAACGGCACGCTGCTCTATTCGCTCGAGATACCGAGCCACGGGGGCGACACCCTGTTCGCCAGCGGCTACGCCGCCTATGAGACGCTCGATCCGGAGATCAGGCGCAAGCTGGAGGGCCGGCGCGCCTTTCATCACTACAATTACGGCACGACCACGCGTGGCGGTGCTGGCGGTGTCGAGGCCTTCAGCGAGTCCGTCCATCCGGTGTTCCGCACCCATGACGAGACCGGCCGCAAGGCGATCTATGTCAACCGCCTGATGACGGTGCGCATCGAGGACCTGCCGCAACCCGAGAGCGACGCGCTGCTCGACGCGCTGTTCGATCATTCCGAGAATCCGGAATTCGTCTACCGCCACGTCTGGCGGGTGGGCGACCTGATCGTGTGGGACAACCGCTGCTCGATGCATGCGCGCGACGATTTTCCCTCGGACCAGCGCCGGCTGATGCTGCGCACGACCGTCAAGGGGAGCAAACGCCCGTATTGAGGCGTTCATCCGTTGCGCGCCAAGCAATCTCGTCCCGCATAGTCAGCGGCGCGGACCGATTCGTCACGCTATGCGCTCCGCGCGATGGCGGTTTCGGTTGGATACTACGCTGAACCCGCCGGCTGCCTGCGTTCGTCCAGCACGGTCAGCGTAATGCGAAGTGCCTCCTCGTAGCGCTTGAGCTCGCGCTCGCTTCGTTGCCGAAGACTGAGAAGCTCCTCCTTGCTCTGGTTTTTCAGGCCGACGAAGCGGGGTGATGCCAAGACGTCGCTGTCCGCTTGCGCGCCGCCGTCGCGTATCGCGAGGACATGCTGGATCGATTGCAGGGCGACGCGGTAGAGCTGCGTGGCTCTCCGGCTGCGCTCAACGAAAGACACCAGGTTTTCGGTGGGCTGAGCGCCGAGATACTCGACCGCGGCCGGATAGGCCTGGTTTCCGCTCTCCTCGTCGGCCTTCAGCAAGCTGAAAAAAGCTTGATCGGCTTTTCCGTCGATGACGTCGTTGCACACCACGACGCATTCGTCGCAGATATAGGTCGACGACGGGCCGGCGATCAGCGTGCCGACCTCGTGCTGCGACTTGCCGCAAAACGTGCAAAAGAGCGTCGTCTGCGGCCTTGCGTCGTGCGTGCCCGCGGGCGAGGGCGCACGACCGGCGGCTTCACGCAGTTGGACGCCCGCGATCTTGGCCGACAGGATGTTCCAGTCCTCGTAGCCGAACGCCTTCGCGATCAGCTCCAGGGATTCGCTGTGAGAGATTTCGACGGATTTCGCCTTCAACGCATCGCGCAGCGCGTGCGCCATGGCCTTCGCATCGCGAAAATCGCGCATGGGATCACCTCTTCATCGGCGAACGGAAATGATCGGGGCCTGCTTTGCCGACCCGTTCGCCAATGGCGAGGGCACGGGAAGAGACTGATACGTTCACCATCCCCGAAGGGGCAGGCGGCGGGTGTATCGACCCATTTGTAAACCTGATGCACCGGCGGGCGTGATGTCAACCAAAAACGATGCCCGCAGAGGCTGGCGGTTCCACGCATCCGTTCGGGCACGCCGCCCCGTGATAGCGGCGCTACTCCCCGATATGCGCCGCGCGGATGAGCTCGCCCATGCGCGCGTAATCGCGCCGCATGTTCTCGGCGAGCTGCTCGGGCGTGCTCTCCGCGATCGAGAAGCCGACATTGATGAGCTTGTTGCGGACGATCGGGTCGCGCAAGGCGGCGAGGGCGGCGGCATTGAGCCTGGCGATGATGTCGGGCGGCGTGCCCGCCGGGGCGAGAAGCGCCCCCCAGGCCACGAAGCCGAATCCGGGAATGCCCGATTCGGCGATCGTGGGCGTGTCGGGGAACTGCGGCACGCGTGTCGATGCGCTGGTCGCGAGCAGCCGCACGCGCTTGTCGGCGAGCAGCGGACCGACGGCCGACAGTGCGGTGAAACCAATGGGCACGTGCCCGCCCACCACTTCGTTCACGGCCGCCGTCACGCCGCGATAGGGAACATGCGTCATCTGCACGCCGGCGGTTCGCGCCAGCAGCTCCATGGCGATATGCTGGGGGCTGCCCACGCCGCCCGACGCATAGTTGATCGACCCCGGCTTCGCGCGGGCGAGCGCGAGGAGCTCGGCAACGTCCTTGGCGGGAAACTCCGGGTTCGCGATCAGGCCCAATGGAATTCCGATGAGCTGCGCGATGGGGGCGAAATCCTTCAGCGGATCGTAGCCGGCATCCGACTTCATGTTGGGCACCATGGTGATGACGCTGTCGTTCACCGCCACGAGGGTGTAGCCGTCGGGCGCGGCGCGCGCGGCCGCCCGCATGGCGATCATGCCGGCGGCGCCCGGCTGGTCCTCGACGTAGAAGCTCTGGCCCAGGATCGCGCCCATCTTCTCGCCGACGATGCGCGCCACGATGTCGATGGCGCTGGCCGCGGCGAGCGGCACCAGCACCTTGATGGGCCGGTCCGGGTAGCCCTGGGCGCGCGGCCCGGGCGACATCGTGAAAACAAGTGCCGTCGCCAGGGCGGAGACGGCCATTGCGGTCCAAGCTGCGCGCTTCATGGATGATCTCGCATCGATGCGGGACTGCAACCTTTGCGGCATGGCCCGCTCCCGACTGCCGCGTCGGGATTGAATGTCAGCGGGCGATGCGCGTCAATCCGCGGACCATAATGCTATTCCATCACGGTGGGCGGCTTCGTATCCTGCCGCGGTGGCGAAACGCCCGGAGATCCCGGTCATGCGGCGCAAGGCTTTCGTTCGACGACCTATCCATGTCGGGGCAGCGCGTGCGTCCCTGCTCGGTGTCTGCGCACTCGCCGCATCGGTGGCGTCCGTTGCGGCGGACGACTATCCGTCGCGGCCGATCCGGCTGGTGGTCGGCTTCACGGCCGGCGGGCCGACCGACATTCCGGCGCGGTTCCTCGCCGAGCGCCTGAGCGCGTCGCTCGGCCGGCAGGTGGTGGTGGAGAACAAGCCGGGCGCCGGCGCATCGATCGCGGCGAACGACGTGATGTCGCGGCCACGCGAAGGTTACGACCTGCTGCTCTGTACTTATTTCGATTCGGTCAACACGCTGATGTACAAGAGTCTTCACTACAAGCTGCCCGATCTCGTCGGCATCTCGTTGATCGCGCGCTACGCTTACGCGGTCGCGGCCGCCAATTCGCTGCCGGCGAAGACGTTTCCCGAATTGATCGCCTACACCAAGCAATATCCCGACCGCGTCAACTACGCGCAGCTCGGCGTTGCGTCGACGCAGAACCTGCTCGCCAAGCGGCTGGAGAAACTTACCGGCATGACGATGACCGCGATCCCCTACAAAGGCTCGTCCGAGGCGACCCAGGCGATCGTCGCGGGGCAGAATCATCTCTATATCGGGCCGCCGCTCGGGATCGTTCCGCTCTATCGGGCCGGCCAGATCAATGTGCTCGCCGTCACCGGCGAGGAGCGCCTGCCTGCGATCCCGGAGGTGCCGACCTTGAAGGAGAGCGGCATTCCGCTCGTCGCCTACGCGTGGCTCGGCGTGTGCGCCGGCGCCGGCACGCCGCGGCCGGTCGTCGATCTCCTCAACAGCCGCATCGTCGCGATCGTCAATTCGCCGGAGTATCGGACACTGATCGAGAAGTCAGGCTCGGTCGCGCTATCGTCGACTCCGCAGGAATTTCGCAAGGTCATCCAGGAGACCGCCGATGACGCGGCGCCGATCATCCGCGAGCTCGGCATCCAGTTGGACTAGTGCAACCGGATGCGCGCTGGCGTCGCCCATGCGACCCGGATAAACCGCCGTCGCAACCATACGGAGCCGGACCATGCCGACCTTCAAGGCGATCGTCATCAACAAGAACGATGCCGGACAGACCGCCAGGCTCACGGATTTCGACGACAAGGATCTGATGGAAGGCGACGTCACCTTCCGGCCCGAATGGTCGACCGTGAACTACAAGGACGGCCTTGCGGTCACCGGCAAGGCGCCCGTGGTGCGGCGTTTTCCCATGATCGCCGGAGTCGACGGGGCCGGCACCGTCGAGGCCTCGTCGCATCCCGGTTGGAAGCCGGGCGACAGCGTGATCCTCAACGGCTGGGGCTGCGGCGAGACGCATCTCGGCTGCTATGCCGAAAGGGCGCGCCTGAAGGGTGACTGGCTCGTGGCGTTGCCGCCCGGGCTGACGGCGCGCGACGCCATGGCGGTCGGCACCGCGGGCTATACCGCGATGCTGGCCGTGATGGCGTTGGAGCGTGCGGGCGTCACGCCCGACCGCGGCCCGATCGTGGTGACGGGCGCCGCCGGCGGCGTCGGCTCGGTCGCGATCACGTTGCTGGCGGGCCTCGGCTATCGAGTCATCGCGTCGACCGGCCGGCCGCAAGAGGCGCCCTATCTCAAGGAGCTCGGTGCCACCGAGATCATCGACCGGGCGGAGCTGGCCGGTCCGGCGCGGCCGCTCGCCAAGGAGCGCTGGGCGGGCGGCATCGATGCGGTCGGGTCGCACACCCTCGCCAACCTGCTGTCGATGACGCGCTATGGCGGCGCGGTTGCGGCCTGCGGGCTGGCGGGCGGCATCGACCTGCCGACCAGCGTCGCGCCCTTCATCCTGCGCGGGGTCGCGCTGATCGGGATCGATTCCGTCATGTGCCCGCAGAAATTGCGGCGCGAGGCGTGGCGGCGGCTGGGCGCCCAGCTCGACCGGCGCAAATTGGCCCAAATCACAACCGAGATTGGGCTTCCTGAGGTAATCGAGGCCGGCCGGCGGGTCA
>DATBBS010000202.1:0-9006 GCA_036270895.1 Xanthobacteraceae bacterium | reverse complement strand
TGAGCGCCTGGCCGCGCGGATCCATGACGACGAGCTTGGCGCCGCGCTTGGCGGCCTGCTTGAAGAAGGTGGCGGCGACCGGATGGTTCTCGGTCGGGTTGGCGCCGATCACGATGATGACGTCGGAATTCTTGCACTCGTTGAAGGTAGCGGTGACGGCCGCCGAGCCGACCCCTTCGAGCAGGGCGGCGACCGACGAGGCATGGCACAGCCGCGTGCAGTGATCGACGTTGTTGCTGCCGAAGCCGGTGCGCACCAGCTTCTGGAACAGATAGGCCTCCTCGTTGGAGCCCTTGGCGGAGCCGAAGCCGGCCAGCGCGCGCGGGCCGTCGCGGTCGCGGATCTTCACCAGGCCCTTGGCGGCGCGACCCATTGCCTCCTCCCAGGTGGCGGGGCGAAAATGGGTCCACAGATTGGAGGGATCGACCAGATCGTCGGCGGCCTTGCCGACGCCGTCCTTGCGCACCATCGGCCGGGTCAGGCGCTGCGGGTTGCTGACATAGTCGAAGCCGAAGCGCCCCTTGACGCACAGGCGGTTCTGGTTGGCCGGGCCGTTCTTGCCGCTCACGTAAGCGAGCTTGTCGTCCTTGATGTGATAGGTGAGCTGGCAGCCGACGCCGCAATAGGGGCAGACGCTGTCGACCGAACGGTCGGGCTTGCCCGCATAGACGTTGTTCTCGTCCACCATGGTGGCGGGCATCAGCGCCCCGGTCGGGCAGGCCTGCACGCATTCGCCGCAGGCGACGCAGGTCGAGACGCCCATCGGATCGTCGAAGTCGAACACGATCTTCTCGTTGTGGCCGCGCCCCGCCATGCCGATCACGTCATTGACCTGGACCTCGCGGCAGGCGCGCACACACAGATTGCATTGGATGCAGGCGTCGAGATTGACCGCCATCGCGGGATGGCTGCGGTCGGGCGCGGGCGCCGGGCGCTTCGGGAAGCGGCCGTCCTCGATCTTCTGGCGATTGACGATTTTCCAGAGCTCGGAATCGGGATCGTGCGCCACCTTGATGGCGGGCTGGTCGGTGAGCAGGAGCTCGGCCACCATGCGGCGCGCCGTCTTGGCGCGGTCGGTCTGCGTCTTCACCTTCATGCCGGGCGCCGGCGTGCGGATGCAGCTCGCCGCCAGCACGCGCTCGCCCTCGATCTCGACCATGCAGACGCGGCAGTTGCCGTCCGCGCGGTAGCCGGGCTTGGGCGAGTAGCACAGGTGCGGCAGCTTGATGTCGAGCCGCCGCGCCGCGCGGAAGATCGTCTCGCCCGGACGAATGTCGATCTCACGATCGTCGATCAGGAAGGTCTGCGGCGTCGTGCCGTGGCCCTGGCCGGCGACGGTGTCGGTCGGGCCTTTATGCGAGACGTGCACCTCGCCGTCGTTCTTGGTCGCACCGCCGGCCGCGCCTTTCCTGTCGTGGCCGTAACCGGCCGGCTTTTGAGCGTTCGCGTCGTTCATCGGGCAATCCTCTCGATCACCAACGCCCCAGGGGCTTGGTGAGTTCGTCGGGGAAATATTTCAACACGCATAATAGCGGATTGGGCGCCGCCTGGCCGAGGCCGCAGATCGAGGCGTCGCGCATCAGCGTCGATAGCTCGGTCAGCAACTCGGGATTCCATGGCCCGCGCTCCATCAGCTTGACGGCCTTCTCGGTGCCGACGCGGCAGGGCGTGCACTGGCCGCAGCTTTCGTCCTCGAAGAACTTCAGGAGGTTGAGGGCCACCGCCTTCATGTCGTCCTTGTCGGACAGAATCACAACCGCGTGCGACCCCACGAAGCAGCCGTATTTCTCCAGCGTGCCGAAGTCGAGGGGCAGGTCGGCCATGCTGGCCGGCAGGATGCCGCCCGACGCGCCGCCCGGCAGATAGACCTTAAAGGTATGGCCGTCCGCCATGCCGCCGCAGAATTCCTCGATCAGCTCGCGCGCCGTGACGCCCGCCGGCGCCAGCTTCACGCCCGGCTCCTTGACGCGGCCGGAGACCGAGAACGATCGCGGCCCCTTGCTGCCGCGTCGGCCTTGCGACGTGAACCAGGCCGCGCCCTTTTCGACGACGTCGCGAATCCAGTAAAGCGTCTCGACGTTCTGCTCCAAGGTCGGACGTCCGAACAAGCCGACCTGGGCCACGTAGGGTGGGCGATGCCGTGGCAGGCCGCGCTTGCCCTCGATCGACTCGATCATCGCAGACTCTTCGCCGCAGATGTAGGCGCCGGCGCCGCGCCGGATGTAGATGCGGGTGTGCGACGCGAGGCCCGCCGCTTCGACCTTCGCAATCTCGTCTTCCAGCATCAGCCGAATCTCGGGATATTCATCGCGGACGTAGAGGTAGGTCTCGGCGGCCTCGACCACCCAGGCGGCGATCAGCATGCCTTCGATGAAGCGATGCGGATCGCGCTCGAGGTAGTGGCGATCCTTGAATGTCCCGGGCTCGCCCTCGTCGGCGTTGACGGCAAACATCCTTGGCGCCGGCTCGGCGCGCACTAGCGACCACTTTCGTCCGGTCGGGAAGCCCGCCCCGCCGAGGCCGCGCACGCTTGCATCCGTGGCGATCTTGATAAGCTCCTCGCGCGTGCGCTTGCCGGCGAGGCAGTCGGCCAACAGCGCGTAGCCGCCGCCGTTGCGGTAGGCGGCGAAATCGGCCCCCGATTTCCACGCATGTGGATGCGGGTTCGCGTTCACGGCGGCGGCGGCGCTGTCGGTGGTCGCCTTGAACGTCTGCATGTGACCGACCGCGATAACCGGCGCCTGATCGCAGGCGCCCATGCACGGCGCCCGCAGCACGCGCACATTCGCCCCCAGCTTGCCCGGCAGGGTCGCCAGCAGGGTTTCGGCCCCCGCCATCGCGCAGGAGAGGCTGTCGCACACGCGCACCGTGATGGCGGGCGGCGGCGGTCCGTCCTTCACGACGTCGAAATGCGCGTAGAAGGTCGCGACCTCGTAGACCTCGGCCTGGGCGAGCTTCATCTCCTGGGCGAGCGCCGCCAGATGCGGCGCCGAGATATGCCCGTAACGGTCCTGGATCAGATGCAGATGCTCGATCAGGAGGTCGCGCCGGCGCGGCCGGTCGCCCAGGAGGGCCTGCACCTCGTCGAGGGCGCGCGGGTCGACCTGGCGGCCTTTCGGGGTGCGGCGCGGGCGGCGGCGGGCACCTTGGGCAATTGTGTCGGAATCTGAAGGAGTTGCTGGCTGCATAGGCCTACACTTACGGTATCGTGGGCCGCTTACAATCCCCTCCTTCTAATCCGACGATTGAAAATTTCTATCAAGCGGGCTATCCCGGGACGGCACCGCTTATCCCGCATGGCGTGACCCGTGATCGACAAACTCGAATATCTGATGGCGCTCGCGCGCGAGCGGCATTTCGGCCACGCCGCCGAGGCCTGCGGGGTGACGCAGCCGACCCTGTCAGCCGGCATCAAGCAGCTGGAGGCGACGCTCGGGGTGCTGCTGGTGCAGCGCGGCTCGCGCTTCATCGGCTTCACCCAGGAGGGCGAGCGCACGCTCGACTGGGCGCGGCGGATCGTCGGGGACAGCCGAGCGCTGCGCCAGGAGATGACGGCGCTCAAGCAGGGCCTGGTGGGGCGGCTGCGCATCGCCGCCATCCCGACCGCGCTGCCCATGGTGGCGGCGCTGACCACGCCCTACCGGGCTCGCCATCCCGACGTCCGCTTCACCATCCTGTCGCGCACCTCAATCGAGATCCTGACGCTCTTGGAAAATCTCGAGATCGACGCCGGCGTGACCTATCTCGACAACGAGCCGCTCGGCCGGGTCAATTCGGTGCCGCTCTATCACGAGCGCTATCAATTGCTGATCGCGGCGGACGCGCCGCTGGGCAACCGGGCGACCGTCTCCTGGGCGGAGGTCGCAAAAGTGCCGCTGTGCCTGCTCACACCCGACATGCAGAACCGGCGGATCATCGACGGCCTGCTACGGTCGGCGGGCGGCGACCCGCAGCCGACGCTCGAATCCAATTCGATGATCGTGCTGTTCGCCCATGTGCGTACCGGCCGCTGGGCCAGCATCATGCCGGCCAAGCTCGCCGAAACGCTCGGCCTGACCGACACCATCCGAGCGATCCCGATCGTCGAGCCGGAGGCGGTTCACGCCATCGGGCTGGTGGTCCCGATGCGCGAGCCGATGACGCCGCTCAATGCCGCACTGGTGGCGGAAGCGCGCCGGATTGCGCCGACGCTCGACAAGGCGTGAGGATGTCCTTCGCCCGATCTCGGGCGCCCGCCGGGTCTTGTAGCACCTGATGTCGATGAATTTCGCCGCCCCGAGATCGGCACCCAAGCCGAGCTCGTCACGACGCGTCGGAACGATTCTGATCTGGGTTAGATCGACCCTACGCACCCGTTGCAATCCCTTTACACCATCGAGATATTCGGATGAATATAACGGGCGGCGCCCCATCCTCAGCGGGCCGCGCGAACGCGATGCACGACGTGGCGAAATCCGAACATGTTTCTTGACGAGCGGGCGGCTATCAGCCTGACTTACCCCGGTATTTTCCCGGGGAGCCGAGAATCATGGCTGCTGCACGTCTGTCTATCCGCATCGACCTCGCAAGCGGAGACCGCATCGGGCCGGGCAAGGTCGCGCTGCTTGAAGCCATCCGATCGACCGGGTCGATCTCGGGCGCCGCACGGTCGCTTGGGATGTCGTACCGCAGGGCATGGCTTCTGGTGGATGAAATCAATGATTCCCTGCTCGAGCCCGCCGTCACGGCCGAAACGGGCGGGCGCAGCGGGGGCGGAGCGGCCCTCACGACCGTCGGCGAGAAGGTCATCAGTCTTTATCGCGCCATCGAGGGGCACGCGCGCGCCGCCGCAAGCGGAGAGTTCCGCGCGATCGGAAAGCTCGTCCGCCAGGACAAGGCTCCGGCCTGAAGGCTGCTCTATCAGGTCGAAACAACGGATGCTCAGATCGGTTTCTCGAGAGAGCGAAGCGACGCGCGCCGGCTTCGAGACGGTCCGTTCCACGAAATCGCCCCCGCAAAATGGAGAGAGAAGATGAAAATCAGCGCCCGCAATCGGCTCAAGGGAACGATCGTCGAGGTCACCAAGGGCCAGACGACCGCCCATGTCCGCATCGATATCGGCGGCGTCGTGGTCACCGCGTCGATCACGAACGAGTCGGTCGATGAACTGAAGCTGCAGAAGGGCCAGCAGGCCTACGCGGTGGTCAAGGCGTCCGACGTGATGATCGGAATCGACTGAATTTCGGCGCCGCCCGCCCGCCATCGCCGAACGGTACGGCCTGCCGCGCAGGCATGACCGACGAATAGCTCCGCTTTGATCCGTCCCAGCCGGGCGTTCCCATGTTGACACGATCGATATATTCATACGAATATAACGCCTACCGATATGGCGCCCAATATCTCCCATATATTGTCGACAGGCCTGCCGCGGCCGGCCCCCATCGACGCGCGGCTCGCGCGCTCGGGCCTGATACTGAGGGAAGCTGACCCGCGGGACAGCGAGCCGGATGAGCGCGGGCAGGACGGCCCGTCGACGCACCCTGCCCGCCGCACGCGAATCTGGGAATTCGGCTGCAGCCTGCACTGCTCCATCATCGGGACCTGCCTCACCACCGCCGAGCTGCGCCACGTCCTGCTCAAGCTGAAGGTCGAAAGTGCCGACGCGGTTTCCGACCACGAGCTGCATGCCATGGGGGTTATGCTCGCGGGCAGCCGGGAGAACGGCGCGAGGTTTCTGCAGAAGGCCCTGGACCGGCGGCATCGCGCCGCAATCACCCGTTTTTCCAGGGCGAAGGATCCGGCGGCTGTCGTGGCGCTGTGGGAGGAGGCCCTCAAGCAGGGCGACATTCCCGGCGCCTACTGGGCGGTGCTGACCCATCCGGCGACGGCCGAAGACCTCGTCAAGCGGGTGTTCGGCGACGTGCACATGCTGTCCCACCTGATGGGGGCCGCCAACCGCGCCGACATTCGGCGCTTTTGCCAGCTGGAGCAGGAGAATGTCGCGCTCGCCGCGAAGGTCGAGCGCCAGCAGCGTCAATTGCGCGACGGCTTCACGGCCCGAGACCACACGATCCGGCATCTCACCGAGATGGTGGCGTTTCACGCCGGCGAGCGTCCGGAGCAAGCCGACCCCCGCGCAAACCCGGAGCACGCGGACACGACCGACAATCTCATTCGCGGCCTCAACAGCAAGCTGTCGCGCGAATCCGCGCGGCGCGAACGCAGCGAGCAGCGCGCGGAAGAGCTCGCCGCCACGCTGAAAGCGAAAGAAAGCGCGCTGGAGGCCAGCCGACGACAACGGGACGCAACACTGCGAGAGCTCAAGACCGTGGAAGCTCATCTCGCCGCCTTCGGCCAGGCGGAGGCGGGCGGCCTGCGAAATACCGTCGACCTGTCCGGCGTGACCATTCTCTATGTCGGCGGCCGCGCCCATCAGGTCCCCCAGCTCAAGGGATTGATCGAGCGTGTCGGCGCGCGCTTTCTCCACCACGACGGCGGCATCGAGCACAGCTCAGGACTGCTCGGCGGCGCCGTGAGCCGCGCCGATCACGTACTGTTCCCGATCGATTGCATCAGCCATGACGCGGTGACGACGATCAAGCGGCTTTGCCGCCTGGCGGGCAAGGACTACGAGCCGCTGCGGACCGCAAGCCTCGCGTGCCTGCTTTCGGCGCTCGTGCGGATCGCCACCTGCCGCCAAGGCGTGGCCGCCGAATGACCGCCCGCCGTCGCGGGCGCCAGCCTGCCGTTGGCGGCCTTCGGGCCCCTCGGCCAATCGTTGATCCTGGCGGGCACGTCGTCGACGTCGCCTTCGTGACTTGAATTCCGACGGGTGTCCGCCGCGATCGAGGTGCGCGAGACCATGGAGATGCGCTCATGAGCACGCAGGGACCGATTACCGATGCCGGCGGCGAGATCGCGGCGCTGGTCTATACGGCGCGCGATCGGCCCGATCTGGTCCTTTGCGACTGCGCCAAACACCTGGTGGAAAGCGGCCGGCGCGTCTGCGGATTGATTCAGCTCCGCGATCGCCCGCCGGGCGACGCCCGGCGCAAATTGATGGATCTCGACAGTTGGCGCATCGTGGACGTTGCACGCGGCGACGACGCGGCGGGGAACGTCCGCTGCAGCGTCGACGGCGACTGGCTGTATCGGATGGCGCGGCGAGCCGAAGCGTCGATCCGGGTCGGCGTCGATGCCGTCATCGTCAATCGATTCGGGCCGCTGGAATTGGCGGGGCGCGGCTTTCGCAACGCGATCGTGGCCGCCTCGGAAACCGAGACCCCGCTCCTCATCGCGGTTCCCGAATTCGAATTCGAGCACTGGACGCGGTTCTCCAACGGCATGACGACCAGGCTGGACTGCGCGCTCGATCCGGTGCTCGAATGGTGGCATCGGGTCGCGAGCCCCGGCGCGACCAAGCCGAAGCGCGACCCGCGTGCCTGCGAGCTGTTCAAATGAGCGGCGCGCGCGGGCGGCCGCAGCCGCGGCCGCTCAGAACAACCCGACGATCTGCCCGTCCGCGCCGACGTCGATGGAATCCGCGGCCGGCACTTTCGGCAGGCCGGGCATCGTCATGATCTCGCCGCAGATCACCACCACGAATTCGGCGCCGGCGGAGAGCCGCACCTCGCGGATCGGAATGATGAAGTCGGACGGCGCGCCCTTCAGGTCCGCATTGGTGGAAAAGCTGTATTGCGTCTTGGCGATGCAGACCGGCGCCTTGCCGTAGCCCATCGCCTCGAAATTGGCGAGCTGGTCGCGCACCGACTTGTCGGCCGTGATGTCCTTCGCCCGGTAGATCTCCTTGGCGATGGTGCGGACTTTCTCCAGGAGCGGCATCTCGTCGGGATAGAGCAGCTTGAGCCGGCCCTTGCCGGCATCGATCACCTTGACGACCGCGCGCGCGACATCGGCCGCGCCTTCGCCACCCATGGCCCAATGGTCCGCCATCAGGGCCTCGACGCCGAGCGCCTTGCACTTCTCCTTCACCAGCGCGATCTCGGCATCGGAGTCGGCCGAGAAGCGGTTGATCGAGACGACCGCCGGCAGGCCGAATTTCTGCACATTCTCGACGTGGCGCTGCAGATTCGCCATGCCGGCTTCCAGCGCCTTGAGGTTCTCGGCCTTGAGATCCTCCTTCTTGACGCCGCCGTGCATCTTGAGCGCGCGGATGGTGGCGACCAGCACCACGCAATCGGGCGCGAGCCCGGTCTTGCGGCACTTGATGTCGATGAATTTCTCCGCCCCGAGATCGGCGCCGAAGCCGGCCTCGGTCACGACGTAATCGGCGAGCTTGAGCGCCGTCGTCGTCGCCACCACCGAGTTGCAGCCATGCGCGATATTGGCGAAGGGGCCGCCGTGAATGAAGGCGGGCGTGCCTTCGAGCGTCTGCACCAGGTTGGGGGCGAGCGCGTCCTTGAGCAGCGCCGTCATGGCGCCATGCGCCTTGATGTCGCGCGCGCGCACCGGCTTGCGGTCGCGCGTATAGGCGACCACGATGTTGCCCAACCGCTCCTTGAGGTCATTGAGGTCGCGGGCGAGGCAGAAGATCGCCATCACCTCGGAGGCGACCGTGATGTCGAAGCCGTCCTCGCGCGGGAAGCCGTTGGCGACGCCGCCGAGCGACGACACGATCTGCCGCAGCGCCCGGTCGTTCATGTCCATGACGCGGCGCCACATCACGCGGCGCTGGTCGATGTTGAGCGGGTTGCCCCAGTAGATGTGATTGTCGAGCAGCGCCGCGAGCAGGTTGTTGGCCGACGTGATGGCGTGGAAGTCGCCGGTGAAGTGGAGATTGATGTCCTCCATCGGCACGACCTGCGCATAGCCGCCGCCCGCCGCGCCGCCCTTCATGCCGAAGGACGGACCCAGGCTCGGCTCGCGCAGGCACAGCATCGCCTTCTTGCCGATGTGGTTGAGCGCGTCGGTCAGGCCGACCGTGGTCGTCGTCTTGCCCTCGCCCGCCGGTGTCGGCGAGATCGCGGTCACCAGGATCAGCTTGCCGTTCTGTTTCGCCTGCAGCGA
>DATBBS010000201.1:0-16699 GCA_036270895.1 Xanthobacteraceae bacterium | reverse complement strand
CCCGATGTTCTCAGCCTGCGGGGCGGCCTCCTCGGGCGGCGGCACCTCGAGGGTGACGCGGTCGCCCGCATTGACGTGATGGCCGGGATCGCGGATCGTGCGGCCGCCGATCGCGACGCGGCCGGCGAGCACGAGCGCCTTCAGCCGCGTGCGCGACAGCGCCGTCATCCGGGCGGCGAGCGCGCGGTCCAGCCGCTCGCCGTCGTGGTCCTCGTCGACCACCAGTGTTTCGATCCGACCGGGCGTCTCGACCATGACTTTTCCGCTGTCCGGCGCCCATGCGCCCACCGAGCCGGCCCCGGCTTCCCTGCGTGATTCCGGACGCGCTCCCGCGCCGGATCCCGATCCCGCGCAGGCGCGCCTGCACGCCAAAATGCGCCGGCTCATGATGATCTCGGGCTTCGCCACCGTGCTCGGCATCGCCGTCGTCATCGGGATCATCGGCTATCGCGTTTTCAAACCCGAGGGAAGCGCCGCCGACGTCACCGCGCTCCTGCCCAAGGGCGCCAGGGTGATCAGCGCCACGATCGCGGGCGACCGCATCGCCGTGGTGATCGACGCCGGCGGCACCGTCGAGGTGCGCACCTTCGACCTGCACACCCTGCGCCCCACCGGCAAGCTGAAATTCGCCGCCGAGCCGTAGCGGCGTCAGTTGAGCGCAGCCGCGGGCTCAGCGCCTGCGCTCCCTCCCCCGCGCGCGGGGGAGGGCGGGGAGGGGGCGCCTCCAGGCACTCACACTGGCGAAACTCGACCCCGCCTCGCCCGCTTGCGCGGGTGCCGGATCAACGCTATTCCTGCCCGCACGCTCCCTTCGTCTAGCGGCCCAGGACGTCGCCCTCTCACGGCGAAAACAGGGGTTCGAGTCCCCTAGGGAGCGCCAATCATTTCAACGGGTTGAGTTCAGCCCCCATCCCCATCTCGGATTTAGTGTCGCTGACTTTCGGGCGCGACAGCCGGGGCTGACGAAAAAATCTGCCAGAGCGGCGGGCCTGCCGGGCGCGACGATTCGAGCCGTATCGCTCTTGCGGGCGTCGATATTCAATGGCGGGGCCGCCGGGAGGCGACATCTTCATCAAATTGAAGATTGAAGAACGAGAATTGCGGGGGGTGGACATGGTAGACGCCGCAGGCGCCCGGCAACGCAAGCGGACGGCGGTTCTTGTCGTCCACGGCATGGGCAGTCAGCGTCCCCTCGAGACGGTCCGCGGCGTCGTCGATGCGGTCTGGCTCGAAGGAGATCAGTCGGCGCGCGGCGCGCGGCGCACTTGGACGCATCCGAAATTGAGCGGCGTCGATATCGACCTTCCGGTCATCACCACCAATTTCGTTCCCGGCACCGATCGCCGGCGGGTCGATTTCCATGAGCTGTATTGGGCTCACCTGATGAGCGAGACGCGCGCCGTCGCCGTGTTGTTGTGGTTGTTCGACCTCGCCCGCATGGGGCCGCGTCTCAAACCTTCCATTCGCGTCCTCTACTGGGGCGCCGTCGTATTCCTGGCGTTCCTCGTCCTGTCGGTGAGCCTTCTGGCGACCCAATCAGCCTCGCAGATCGTGCGCTGGGTGACCGAGATGGCCCACAAGCGAGCGCCGAATATCAGCAACTTCCATGCGCTCGTCTACATGGCCCTGGTGATGGTCGTGGTCGCGTCCGCCATCGCGGCGGTGGTGTTTGCATGGAGCAAGTCGGTCAAACTTTTGCTGCCGAGCGCCGGGCTGGCGCTCGTGGCGATCCTGGCCTTTGTGGTCATGGCTCGCCATGAGCATGACGCCGAGATTCTCACCAACCTGCTGTTGCCGATTCTTCTGGCCGCCCTGGTGATCTGGTTCACGATGGGCCGGTGGGGTATCGCCGGGCTGGCGGTTGCGCTGCTGCTCTCGGGTGTGGCGTTGTGGTTCGCCAGTTTTTGGATCGACACGGACGTGCGCGACATGCCTTGGAGCATCACGTCATTCTGGAGCTCGATCGCGGCGTTCTACTTCATCGCGATGTATCTCGCCCTCTATGCGGCGTTTCTTCATCCCTTTCTGGGCGATGCGGCGCGCTACTTTCGGGATTCGCCGGGAAACGTGGCGGTGCGACGCGAGATCCGCAAACAAGCCGTCGACACGCTCGAATCATTGCATCTTTCCGGCTCATACGACCGGATCGTGGTCGTCGCGCATAGTCTGGGCACCGTCGTGGCCTACGACATGCTGCGCGCCTATTACAGCCGGATCAGCGGAAGTCTTCCCGACCCCGGCACGCTGGGGCCCGATTTCAACGCCGTCGACGCGGGCCATGTCTCCAAGCGCGACGCGAGGGCGAAAGGACGTGACCTCGTCAGGCACATCGCCCAAGCGGTCGACGACGCGCGAAAGGTCGCCGATGCCGGCCCGGCTGGTCCCGACGGCGAAAAAATGACGGAAAAATCGCAGGCGTGGCTGGTGACCGATTTTGTGACGCTCGGAAGCCCGCTCACCCACGCCCATTATCTCATGTGTCGGGGGCACTCGGAGAGCGAGCTGCGCGCGGACTTCGACCGGCGCAAGCGCGAGCGCGAGTTTCCGACCTGTCCCCCTGTGCAAGCCGATAGCGATGGCCGGCTGACCTTCGTCAATCCGGTCGATCGGCAACGTCGCTTTCACCATGCGGGCCTGTTCGCGCTCAGCCGATGGACCAATCTCTATTTTCCGGTCGCGCAATTGCTCTGGGGCGATGCGATCGGCGGCCCGATCGCGCCCGTTTTCGGCGACAACATCGTCGACGTGCCGGTCTGGACGAACGCATCGCGGCGAGACGTTTTTTTCTCGCACGTGCTGTATTGGGACACGAAGCTGGGTCGCGATGCGGCCAACATCGTTGCGTTGCAGAAGGCCATCGACCTGGCCGACAGCGGAACGCCCGACGACATGGCGACGGAGAGCCCGTAACGCGGCTTCGCCCCGCCTCGACCGACGTGCTACGACGGGAAGCAGCCCGGAGGGCCCAGCCAATGTCCGTCATCTATTACGTGGCGCTGCCGTTCATCAGGACCGACGAAGGCGTCGCCGCCGGCCGAGCGCAGGAATGCCCGAACGAGTCGGCGGCGATCAGGCGAGCCGAAGCGATGTCGCGCCAGCCCGAACATGCGGGCGCGCTCGCGTTCAAGCGATCGGGCGATCCCAACCTGGGCAATTTCGGCGACGCGACCGTGCTGAAATCCTTCGGCGACGTGCCGGAAAATCTTGACGAACTTTGAATATCGCCGCCGAGCGGTTCGCCCCAACGCAACCTTATCGCGGGAAAAGTGGTCCCGGATTTCGCTTCGCTCATCCGGGCTACGACATGACGAGGCTGCGGGCCGCAGGGTGGGTCAGCCGCGCGGCGGCGTAACCCGCCATCGGTGCCCCAATGTTGGGTTACGGGCTTCGCCCTAACCCAACCTACGCGCCAGGCATCAACGCCGGGTGCGCCTCTTGGCACGCTTGCTCTTGGCGGCCTTCTTCGCAGCCTTCTTCGCGCTCTTCTTCGCGCCCTTCTTGGCGGCCGGCCGTTTCTTCACGGCGGCTTTCGCCTTGCGCGCCGCTTTCTTCTTTCCCGTCGCCTTCTTGCCGGGGCGCTTGCGTGCCGCGATCTTGCCCGCCACCTTTTCTCCGACCTGGGCCTGCACCGAGGGGGTCGCCTGCTCGAGCTTCTTCTCGCCCGACCCGAAGGCGCCCGCCACGCTGTGCAGGATGACGCCGGTGGCGGCGGCGGCAGCCGCCCCGAGTGCCGCGCCGGCGACCGATTTCACCGCGTCGGCCGCGTCGCTTCCAATGCTTTTCTTCGTCATGTTGGTTTCCTCAGCTGAACCTTGCCCCTGTAGGTACCATGCTACACAGGACGCGCGCGCGTGTCGCCCTATCCGTCATGGACTGGGCACTTAACCCTCATCCAGCCCGCAGGTTCCGGTGGAGAGCCCGGACAAGGCCTCGGGCTTGCGGGTCAGAACAGCTCATAAAGGTCGCTGAAGAACGCAAGCCGGGCGGCGTCGAGCCTGATATTGCCGCAGGCGCGCCCGAAGGTCTCGATCCATTCCGCCCCGAAATGGTCCGCGATGGCTTCGGTGACGGCGGCGAGGTCGAGGTAGCGGTCGCCGCGGCCCGCATGGCCGCAGTCGATGAAACCGAGGTTTCCGTCGGGGTCGATCAGCATGTTGTCGAATGTCGCGTCGCCATGAACCAGCACCAGATCCTCGCTGGCAGGCCGGGTCCGCACCAGCCGGTCGTAGATGTCTTGCGGATCGAGGCCGCGGTTGCGGTCGGCGAAATGGTCAGGCGCCACGAGCCCCCGCCGCATCATCTCGCGCGCCTGCGCGAGGCGGCTCGCCACGGTCTCGTCGAACGGGCAGTCGAGCGCCGGCAGCGCGTGAAGCCCGCATATTCCGCGCGCAACGGCGTAAATGATGTCCCCGACCGGCTGGCCAGCGTCGCCCGGATGGGTGCCGGCCAGCGCCGTCATCATGACGGCGGCGCGTTCGCCATCGTCGAAGACCCGCAGCGGCGCCGGCACCCTGACGCCGCGGCCGGCCAGCCAGGCGGTGCGCTCGATTTCGGCCCGCAGCGCCGCCGCATGCGGGCCGGACGCCATTTTCAGGTAAGCATCGCCGCGGTCCGGATGCTGGACCCGGACCAGCGTCGCGCCGCTCATGCCCCCGTGCACGGGTTTGACGCGGCTCACCCGCAGCTCGGACTGCCACGCGGGCGGCAGAAGTGGAAGGAGATCGTTGATCGTCACGCATCCGTCCGTAGGTTGGGTTAGCGCGTAGCGCGTAACCCAACATCGGGGGCGCGACAAATGTTGGGTTACGGGCTTCGCCCTAACCCAACCTACAGGCGCCGGTCATCACGACGCGGGGCACGCCGCGCCGGCATCCGCCCAGGCCTTGATCAGCTCGCCGAACTGTTTCTGGGTGCCCGGCGCCGGCGTGCGTCCCGCGCCCGGGTGCCAGCCCCAGCCGACAAGCTCGTCCTCCGCCATGTGCGTGATCAGCGCCGCCATATCCTTGCCGCCGTTGCGGTCCTTGTCCTTGATCTGCACGCAGATCTGGCCGAGCGTCTTGCCCTGCCAGGCCATCTCGACCGGCGCCAGCGCCCATTTCGGATTGCCGGGAACGCCGGCGGGATCGTAATTGGCCGCGTGATGGCAGGTCGTGCAGGCGAGGCCGCCCGGCGCCCCCATGCCGCCGTCGCCGCGCACCACCAGCGGCTCGTGCGGGCGCATCCTGTCGGTCTGGGTCGGGCGCTCGCCGGCCGGATGGCAATTCATGCAGCGCGGCGAGAGGATCACCTTGCCGGCTTCCTCGAACAGCGCGATGGCGCGCGCATTCCTGTCCTGGACGCCGTCGAAGTCGGACACGGCCTTGAGGGCGGCCCCACTGGTAGCGGTTTGGGCCGCGGCGCCGCGAAATCCCAATTCGGCGACGCCAAGCAGTCCTGCGGCGAGCCCCGCCGCGGTCAGCGCCATGATGGGATGGCTGATCGCGCTCATGTCGAGGCTCCCGGCACGATCGGCAATTGAGCCGGACGCTTCAGCCCAAGCTTCGCCATCGCGTTGGCGACGGCAGGCCCGATCGGCGGCACGCCCGGCTCGCCGACGCCGGTCGGCTTCTCGGTCGAGCGGACGATCGCCACCTCGATCTGCGGCATCTCGTTGATCCGCAGCGACCGATAGGCGTCGAAATTTCCCGCCACCGGCCGGCCTTCATCCAGGGTCTGCTGGGCATACAGGATATGGCCGAGCCCGAATCCGATGCCGCCTTCCATCTGGGCGCGGATGATGTCGGGATTGACCGCGACGCCGCAATCCACCGCGCACCAGACCTTGTGCACGATCGGACCTTCCTCGCCCATCGACACTTCGGCGATCTGGGCCACGTAGGTGTTGAAGCTCTCGACCACCGCGACGCCGCGCGCGCGCCCGCTTTCCGGTTTGGCGCCCTTCCAGTCCGCAAGCTCGGCGACGGCCTTGAGCACGCCGGCATGACGCGGCCACTTGCCCATCAACGCAAGGCGGCCTTCGACCGGATCCTGTCCGGCCGCCTGGAGCAATTCGTCGACGAAGGCTTCCACGGCGTAACCGGTGTGGGTGTGGCCCACCGAACGCCACCACAGCACGGGGACGCCGACATCGACCTGATGCAGGTCGCATTTGAAGTTGGCGACCTCATAGGGAATGTCGTCCGCGCCCTCATAGGCGGTCGAATCCAGACCATCCTTGAAGGTCATCGCCTCGAAGGGCGAGCCTTTCATGATCGACTGGCCCACGATGGTGTCGCTCCAGGCCTCGATCTTGCCGTCGCGCACGACGCCGCGCATGCGGTGGATGCTGAACGGCCGGTAGTAGCCGCCGCGCATATCGTCCTCGCGCGTCCACACCAGCTTGACCGGCTTGCCGGGACCCGCCGCCTTCACCACCTCGGCGAGCTCCAGCGCCACGTGCACGGTCTGCTGCGCGCGGCGGCCGAAGCTGCCGCCCGCCAGGATGGTCTGGAGATGCACCTTGTCGATGTCGATGCCGAGAACCTTGGCGATGGCGGCATGATCGGGCGTCGGAAACTGGCTGCCGAACCGCGCCGACGCCGTGGCGCCCTCCCACTTCATGAAGGCGTTGAGCGGCTCCATCGGGGCGTGCGCCAGGTAGGGAAACACATATTCCGCCTCGATCAGGCGGCCGCCCCTGGCGATCGCGGCGTCGACGTCGCCTTCCTGCTTGACGGTCTTGCCCGGCGTTTTCGACAGCGTCCGGAATTCGGTCAGCAGTTGCGCCGTGCCGCGCGACTCCGCCTTGCTGTTGTCCCACTCGATCTTGAGCCGGTCGCGGCCGGTCTTCGCGGGCCAGAAGCCCTTGGCGTAGACCGCGACGCCGGTCGGCACCCGCTTCACGTCGACCACGCCCGGGACCGCCAAGGCGGCAGACGCGTCGAACGAGGCGACGGTCCCGCCGAAACGCGGCGAGCGCGCCACCAGCGCGGTCAGGGTGTCGGGATCCTTGAGGTCCAGCGTGAATTCGGCCGACCCGTTCGATTTGATCGCGCTGTCGAGACGCTTCACCGCGCCTTCCCGGCCGATCAGCTTGAAAGCCGATGGGTCTTTCAGTTTCGGATCGGCCGGCACGGGCTGCTGCATGGCCTTCTCCGCGAAGGCGCCGAAGCGGCCTTCCTTGCCGGAGGGATGCCTGATGATTCCCTTCTCGACCGTGATCTCCGCGGCAGGCACGTTCCATTCCGCCGCCGCGGCGCTCACCAGCATGGCGCGGGCGGCGGCGCCGACCTTGCGCATCTGCTCGTAGGAGTTGGCAATGGCGCTCGACCCGCCGGTGCCTTGAACGCCGAACGCCAGATTCTTGTAGAGCACCGGATTCGACGGCGCATGCTCGGCGCGCATCTGCGCCCAGTCGGCGTCGAGCTCCTCGGCGACCAGCGTCGCCATGCCGGTGAACGGTCCCTGGCCGAACTCGATGTGCTTGCACAGCACCGTCACGGTGTTGTCGGGCTTGATGACCAGGAAGGTATTGGGCGCGATGTTGACGCTTGCGGGGGCCGGCGGCGTCTGGGCAAACGCCTTTCCGCCGCGCGCGATGGTGATGCCCAGCACGAGGCCGGCGCCACCCTTCAGGATGGCGCGGCGGGACAGCGACCTGTCATGGAGGGTCATGGCTCAGCCCTCCAACGATTTCGCGGCGTCATGAATGGCGGCGCGAATGCGGACATAGGTGGCGCAGCGGCAGATGTTGCCGTTCATGGCGAGATCGATGTCGTGATCGCTCGGCTTGGGATTGAGGCTGAGCAGCGCGGCGGCACTCATGACCTGACCGGACTGGCAATAGCCGCATTGCGGCACGTCGAGCGCGACCCACGCCTTTTGCACCGCGACGCCCTCCTTGCTCTTCAGCCCTTCGATGGTCGTGATTTCCTTGCGGCCGACGGCCGAAACCGGCAACGAGCAGGAACGCACCGGTTGGCCGCCGAGATAGACCGTGCACGCGCCGCACTGCGCGACACCGCAACCATATTTCGTGCCGGTGAGACCGGCATCGTCGCGGATGGCCCACAGCAAGGGCGTGTCGGGATCAATATCGACCTGGTGATTTTGTCCGTTGATCTTGAGCGTGAACGCCGTCATGTCGCCAATCCTCCACATAAGGGGGCGCGCGCGATCCGCGGCACCCGCCCATGGTCCTTCACTGATGCGATGAGAAACAATTTCCGGGCGCCTCGAGCCTGGCTAGGAATACAGGCCGGGCACACGCCGCAACTATGGCGAAGGCATCGGGAACCCAATCAATTTCTTGCGACCGCCCGGATCGGCCGGCGTCGATGATCGAAGCCTTCGGCGGCCTTCGCGGCGTGCTTTATTCATGCCCTCGATGCCCAAATACTGTACAGGGTGCCATCCGAACGTCCCCGCAACGGAGCCCTTGATGACATCGCCTCGGCCGGTGCCGATCTTCGACGGCCACAACGACATCCTGCTGCGCCTCTACAAGCGCGGCGGCGCGGACGCGCCGCGCGCCTTCCTCGACGGCGAAGCCAAGGGCCAGCTCGATCTTCCCAAGGCGCGGCAGGGCGGGTTCGCGGGGGGCCTGTTCGCGATCTTCGTTCCGTCGCCCGAGGCGGCGCGCGCGCCCGACGATGGGACGCCGGCGCAGAACGGCGCCCGGATGCCGGGCTCCCTCGAGCTCGCGCCGGCGCAACGCGCCGTCTCCACCATGGGGTCGCTGCTGCTGCGCATCGAGCGGGAGTCGGAGGGCCGCGTCCGCATCTGCCGCACCGTCGGCGATATCCGGCGCGCGATGGAGCAGGGCGTGCTGGCGCCGGTCATCCATATCGAGGGCGCCGAAGCCATCGATCCGGATTTCGAGGCGCTCGACGTCTTGCACGCGGCCGGGCTGCGCTCGCTCGGTCCGGTGTGGAGCCGGCCGAATGCCTTCGGGCATGGCGTGCCGTTCCTCTGTCCGTCCTCGCCCGACACCGGGCCCGGCCTCACCGACCTCGGCAAGGCGCTGGTCGCCGCCTGCAACCGGCTGCGCATCCTGATCGATCTTTCGCATTTGAATGAACGCGGCTTCTGGGACGTCGCCGCCATCAGCGACGCGCCGCTGGTCGCCACCCATTCCAACGCCCATGCGTTGAGCCCGCATTCGCGCAATCTCACCGACAAGCAGCTCGCCGCCATCCGCGAGACCGGCGGCCTGGTCGGCGTCAACTTCGCGGTCAGCTTCCTGCGCCCCGACGGGCGGCACGACGCCGACACGCCGCTCGCCCTGGTGGTCGATCATCTCGCCCATATGGTGGCGCAGGTCGGCGAGGACGGCGTCGGGCTGGGATCGGATTTCGACGGCGCCAGGATCCCGGCCGGCATCGGCAGCGCGGCCGGGCTGCCAAACCTGGTCGAGGCGATGCGGTCGCGCGGCTTCGGCGAGCCGCTGATCGAGAAGATATGTTTCGGAAACTGGTTGCGTGTCCTGGCGCAAACCTGGGAAAAGACGCCGGGCTGAGGGCCGCTTCGCAAAATCGCGCCGTCGCCTCGGCCGTCGTCACGTGAAGGAAACCCATGAGCTCCGCCATCAAGGATTGCCTCCCGCCGGTTCGCGACACCCGCAAGCCCAAACTCGTCTTGCCGAAAGGCTCGATCGACACCCATGTCCATGTCTTCGAGAAGCGCTATCCGCTTTCGCCGGCGCGCGGATACAATCCGCCCGACTCCACCCTGGCGGACCTCAAGGCGCTGCATGCGACGCTCGGGATCGACCGGGTGGTGTTCACCCAGCCGTCGATCTACGGCGTCGACAACGCGGCCATCCTCGACGGCATGGCGGCGCTCAACGCCGAGCGGCCGAACCGGGCGCGCGCCGTGGTGGCGATCGGGCTGGACACGACCGACGATGAGCTCGCGGCCTTCGACGCCGCGGGCGTGCGCGGCGTGCGGCTCAACACCGACAACAAGGGCGGCATGCCGGTCGCGTTGAACGAGATATCGCGGCTCGCGGACCGGATCGCGCCCTTCGGCTGGCATTTCGAGTTCCTGTTTCCGGGCCGCGACATCATCGAGCTCATGCCGGTGTTCGTCGCCCTGACGGTGCCGATGTCGATCGGTCACTTCGCCTACCAGCCGGCGCAGGACGGGACCGCGGCGCCCGGTTTCCAGGCGCTGCTCGGGCTCATGCGCCGCGGCAACACCTGGCTGAAGATCTCGGGCGCCAACCGCGTCAGCGCGACCGACCTGCCGCCCTATGACGATGTGAAGCCGATGGCGCAGGCCGTGATCGCGGCCGCGCCGGACCACATCATGTGGGGGACCGACTGGCCGCATCCCAACAAATACGAGGTCAATCCCAACGACGGCGATCTGGTCGATGCATTCGGGGATTGGGTCGCGGATCCGGCGATGCGCCGCAAGATCATGGTCGACACGCCCGCCGCCTTCTACCGCTTTTGAGCCGAGGCGCGCGCGCAAACCGGCTTGTCGGCGCGTCACGCCCACGCATAGACTTCGACCCCCTCAACCCGCGCGGAATCCCCCGGAAGGACGCTGATCATGGCCCGAACCTACAATGTCGCCGTCATCGTCGGGAGCCTGCGCAAGGACTCCATCAACCGGAAGGTCGCCAACGCCCTGATCGAGCTCGCGCCGCCGTCGCTGAAGCCTACGATCGTCGAGATCGCGGGGCTTCCGCTCTACAATCAGGACGACGACGTCAGCCCGCCGGCCCCCTGGGTGCAGTTTCGCGCCCAGGTGAAAGCCGCCGATGCGGTCCTGTTCGTCACTCCGGAATACAACCGGTCGGTTCCGGCCCCGTTGAAAAACGCGATCGACGTCGGCTCGCGCCCCTATGGCCAGAGCGCCTGGAACGGCAAGCCGGGCGCGATCGTCAGCGCGGCGCCGGGCGCCATCGGCGCCTACGGGGCCAATCATCATCTGCGCCAGTCGCTGGTGTTCCTGAACGTGCCCGCCATGCAGCAGCCGGAGGCCTATATCGGCGGCGCCGACAAGCTGTTCGGCCCGGACGGCAAGCTCACCAACCCCAGCACGCGCGAGTTCCTGCAGAAATTCATGCAGGCCTTCGCCGACTGGGTTGCGGCCAACGCCAAAAACTAGAAGCGGTTTACGTCCAACGTAACGACGTCGATGCCCCGCGACCAAGCGCGGGCCCGAGGTATGGCACCGTGGAGAGACCCATGCGCGCAGTCCTGGCGATGCTCGTTGCGACCGGTCTGTTCGGCTTGGCGGCGGAAAGCCGGGCCGACACCGGCTTCAGGGTGACGTTGCTCGGCACCGCGTCGCCCGCCCCGCGACTCAATCGCTTCGGTCCGAGCACGCTGGTCGAGGCGGGCGGGCAGATCCTGTTGTTCGATGCCGGCCGCGGCGTTCCGATCCGCATGGGCCAGATCAAGGTCCCGGTCGGCAAGATCGAGGTATTGTTCCTGACGCATTTCCACTCCGACCATACCTCCGGCATTCCGGATGTCTGGCTGACGGGATGGCTTGGGCCGGTCTTCGGGCGGCGCCAGCAGCCGTTCCGCGTCGTCGGCCCGACCGGCACCAAGGCGCTGATGTCGAATTTGGAGAAAGCCTATGAACTCGACGTCAAGATCCGCACCGAGGATGAGAAGCTTCCGCCGCAAGGGATCGCGGTCATCGCCGAGGAGTTCAATGCGGATGGCGTCGTCTATGAGAAGAACGGCGTCAAGGTGACGGCCTTCGAAGTGGATCATGGCGACGCCATCAAGCCGGCCTTCGGCTACCGCATCGATTACAATGGACATTCGGCGGTCATCTCGGGCGACACGCGCTACAACCGCAATGTCATCAAGTATGGCACCGGCGTGGACCTGTTGATCCATGAAGTGGCGGTCGCGCGGCCCGAGCTGATGTCGAACCGGTTCGCCCAGGCCATCATCGCGCATCACACCAGCCCGCACGACGTCGGCCGCGTATTTGCGGAGGCGAAGCCGAAGCTCGCCGCCTATACGCACCTCGTCTTCCTGAGCAATGAGACAGTGCCGGAGCCCAGCCTCGACGACGTGGTGGCGCAGACGCGCGAGACCTATGGCGGGCCGCTGGAGGTGGGAGAGGACCTGACGTCCTTCGAGATTGGCGACACCGTCATCGTGCATCGGTGGAAGCAGTAGCCGCACCGGCGTCGCCGGCGCATCATCGCACCACAGATGTCGTCGCAGGCGCCTGCCGCCGACGTCCGGACGCAAGACAATGCGCCGAACACGCATTGGTTCGACCGCAAAAAATTAAATTTGATTCACGGCCTTGTGAGCGCGCGCGTCACCGTCCGTTCGCATTCCGCCGTCATCACGACGGCGTGCCGGCCATGGCGACGCCGTCTCATCGGCAGATCCGGCGCTTTCGTGCGGTGGTGTTTCGAGGGGTGCGAAACCAGACAGCGTTCACTCGTCCTTGCGGAGACGTCCCATGATGTTCGACCCTCAGCTCGTCCAGATCATGAGAAGCGCGCTTGAAGAAGTCATGACGCGCGTGCCCATCGAACATGCGACGCCGGCCGCCAAGGCGTATCTGGCGGAGTGCATTCTGAAGGCCGCCGCGCAGGGGCAGACGAGCTTCGACGGGCTGGTGGCCGCGGCGGCCGACCAGATCCACGTGGTGGTGTCGCTGTTCGTCTGATGGCGGCGATCGGTTTTGTGGCGCCTACGCGCTCCCGCGCGCATGCAGCGCCATCATCACCAGCGCGGTCCCGCCGAAGATCATGTTGATGCCCACCAGCAGGCCGAGCGCCCAGGCCGCCGAGCCGGGCAGGCCCATGAAGATAAGGGCGGCCAGGATCAGGTCGACGATGCCGCTGATCAGCATCCATTCCCAGCGGCCCGACAGCTGCTGGCGGTGCTCGAGCGCGTACATGATGGAGAGGATGCCTTCCAGCACGAAGAAAGCGATCAGCAGCAAGGTCAGCGAGACCGCGCCGCTCACTGGGGTGACGAGCAGCACAAGGCCCGCCGCGATGGCGAGCAGGGCGGAGATGAGCGACCACCAGAATCCCGGCGCGCCGCGCGCCCCGAAGGTCATGATCAATCCCATGATGCCGCTGGCGAGAAAGATCCAGCCGAGGATGATGGTGAACGCGAGCGTGGCGAAAAGCGGCAACGCGATCGCCAGGAAGCCGAGGATGATGAGGACGATGCCCTCGATGAGGAAAAACGTTGCGTGCTCGCGCACCGCCTGCGAAACGGCCGCCTGCACCTGATCTGCATTTGCGGGCTGCTGCATGGTCATGGAATTGCTCCAGCGCTGATCGTCCGCGACGCCCCGATCCCGGGGGTGCAGGACGTCGTCATCATATCCCCGATGCCGAGAGGCTTGAAGGTGGCTGGCTGGTATCTGGACGCCTGAGCGGCCGGCGGTCATCACGCGACGCGGCCGCCATGATACCAGGAGCGTGAGGCCGCGTTTTCCAGTAGCTTTGCCGCAACACGACAGCCGTGTGGCCGAGCCGGCCCAGGTGAAACCCAGTGATTTCGATCGCCCGATGACCGCCCACAACCGCTCCCGCAATCTCGGCTTCTTCTTCGACGCGGCGGTGCGCGAGGTGCCCGACAAGGTCGCGGTCATCGATCTGTCCGGCGGGCGCGAGCGCCAGGTCAGCTACCGCGCGCTCGACGCGCGCATGGACCGGGTCGCCGCGATGCTGGCGGGGCTGGGCGCGCGCCCGGGCGAGCGGATCGGCATGCTGGTCGGCAACCGGGTCGAGTTTTTGGAGATCTTCTTCGGCGCCATGCGGATGGGCGCCATCCCGGTGATCCTGAACACGCGCCTCGCGGCCGACACCCTGGCGGCGATCTTCGCCGAGGCCGGCTGCCGCATCGCGCTGATCGACCCCCTGTGCCATCGCGACGCGCTCGCGCTCGCGCGCCGCCTGCCGCTCGCCCATCGTGTCGTGCTCGACGGCGAGCATCCCGGCTTCGTGGCCTATGAGGACGCGCTCGCCGCCGCCGCCGCGCCGGTCGCGCCGCCCGCGCTCGCCGACGACGCGCAGGCTTTTCAGCCCTACACGTCGGGCTCGACCGGCCGTCCCAAGGGCGCGATCATGACCCATCGCGGCATGCTGTGGTATGTGGCGCACAACCAGCGCCACTGGCCGTCCAGCCGCGACGATCGCGGTTGCGTCGCGCTCCCGCTGTTTCACAAGAACGCGCTGCGCGGAACCGTGAAGCCGATGCTGCATGCGGGCGGCTCCTTCGTCCTCATGCCGGGCTTCGAGCCCAAGGCCTATGTTGAGGCGCTGGCGAAATATCGCTGCACCTTCTCGCGCGGGGTTGCGGCCGTCTTCACCATGGTGCTGGAGCATCGTGCGTTCCTCGACACGCTCGATCTGACGGCCTTGCGCTCGATGTCGATCGGCTCCGCGGTGGTGCCCCCCGAGCTTCTCAATGCGGTCGAGCGCGCCTTGCCGGGCGTCAGGATGTCGGAAAGCTACGGCCTCACCGAAGGCGGCAGCCCGTTCCGCGCGCCGCTCGACGGGAGACCGGTGCCGCGCGGCAGCGTCGGCGTGCAGGCGCCCGGCATCGAGGTCAAGCTCATGGATCAGGCCGGCCGCGAGCATCCGAGCGAGGGCGAGCTTCTGATCCGCAGTCCCTATGTGTGCCTCGGCTATCACAATCAGCCCGAGGTGACGGCGGCGAAGCTGCAGGACGGCTGGCTGCGCACCGGCGATGTCTTTCAACGCGACCGCGACGGCTTCTATTTCTTCCGCAGCCGGATCGACGACATGTTCAGCTGCGGCGGCGAGAACGTCTATCCCAAGGAGGTCGAGAACATCCTGTTCACCCATCCCGGCGTCGCCGACGCCGTGGTGGCGCCGGTGCCCCATGGCGTCAAAGGCTTCGTGCCGGCCGCCATGGTGATTGCCCGCGCCGGCATGCCGGTCAGCGGCGCCGAGCTCAAGACCTGGTGCCTGGCGCACGGGCCCGCCTATGCGCATCCGCGCTTCGTCGCGGTCGTGCCCAGCCTGCCGCTCAACGGCGCCGGCAAGATCGACCGCGCGGCCGTGCGCCGCGAGCTCGAAGCCGCCTGCCGGGCGCAGGGACCGGCCGCCGCCATAACGGACCGTTAACGATCTCCAATCGTTGCGCCGGCGTTAACGGTCGATTTCTGACTCATGGGGCAGGATGCGGCCGTGGCGTGCATGTTGATCATGCGGCCCGATGTTGGATGGCGTTCGCGCATAGCCGCAGGTCCCGATAGTGGTCTGAGCCATGAGTAAAGAAAACGAAGTCAAAGGCACCGACCAGGTCGTCTTCGAGTCCGGATTCAAGGCCCGCATCATGGGCATCGACGGTACCTGGTGGCGCGAGTGCTACATCGAGGTGATCTCGCAGAGCGGTGCGAAGCTCACGGTCGAAGGCAGCGTGCAGAACCTGAAGCTCAACGAATTCTTCCTGATGCTGTCGACCGTCGGGAATGCCCACCGGAAATGCGAGCTGGTCTATGTGAAAGGCGACGAGATCGGCGTCCGCTTCCTGCAGAAGGCCGAGGGCAAGCGCCGCCCGCGTCCGATGTTCAGCGAGAACGAGGAATTCGTTCCCTAAGGTCAGCTGCCGCCCTGGGGTGGGCCGAGCGGGTGCGGCCGATCGCGTCCAACATCTGAAGCGCTCTTGCGACAGCCTGCCGGCTCGGTGCATGGTGCCGCCATGCCGGGCGGGGTGCGAGTTCCATTGAGGCTGGTGATCGGGTTGGCGGTGGCGATCGCGCTCGACACCGGGCTTCAGCTCGTCTGGAAGGCCGGCATCGCCGGGATTCCCGACACCGACTCGGTGTGGGACACCATCGTGGCGGTCGCGCTCAATCCGATCTTCATCCTTGTCGTCGTCTTCATGGCGGCGCAGCTCGTCAACTGGCTCAAGGTCCTCGATCATGCGGACCTGAGCTATGCCAAGCCCTTCACCTCGCTGAGCTACGTCACCGTCTGCTTCCTGTCGGTGCTGCTCCTGGGCGAGCACGTCGCCACCATGCAGATCGTCGGGATCGTCGTCGTGATCGCGGGCGTGTGGTGCGTCAGCATGACGAAGCCGGCAACCCTGGGGTCCGGAGCCGAGCCGGAATGAGCCCGACCGCGTTCGGCGTGCTGCTCGTGGTGGTGAGCACGATGGTCGAAGGCTTCGGCCAGACCTTTCTCAAGAAATCCGCCCTCGACGTATCGCGCCGGTCCTACTGGATCATGCTCGGCGTCGGCGTGCTGATCGTCGAGGTCGTGCTCTATTCGGGCGCGTTGCGCTATCTCTCGGTGAGCACGGCCTTTCCCATCACCAGCCTGAGCTTCGTGATGGTGACGCTGCTGTCGAAATGGCTGCTCGGCGAGCACGTGATGCCGCTGCGGTGGCTGGGCGTGGCCTTGATCCTGATCGGGACCAGCCTGATCGTCGCCCACGCTTGACGGTGTTTTTGCGCGCAGCTCGCTGGTTCGTCATGGCCCGCGAAACGCGCTACTGCTTGAGATCATTCGCCTGCGCCACGAAGGCGCGCACGTCGGGAAGAATCTCGGCCACCACCCCGCGCGCCTCCTCGCGGGTCATGCCCGGGCGTATGCGCGCGTGATAAAGCAGATTGAGCAGATACTGGTCGTAGAGGTCGAAGAAACCCATCTGCACGTCGTCGTTGAACATCGTCCAGGGGACCGATTCGTCGTCGTTGATCGGCCCCAGCGCCTGCAGAATCTCCTCATAGGCGCAGTCGT
>DATBBS010000200.1:0-7268 GCA_036270895.1 Xanthobacteraceae bacterium | reverse complement strand
TCGCGCAGGTGGAACGGCTTGGAAAGGACCTTGGCGTGCTTGGGCGCCGACGAATCGGGGTTGAGCGCGACCGCCGCAAAGCCGGTGATGAACATGATCTTGATGTCGGGGTCGAGCTCGGCCGCCCGGCGGGCAAGCTCGATACCGTCCATTTCCGGCATGACAATGTCGGTCAGCAGGAGCTCGAACGGCTCCTCGCGCAGCCGCTGATAGGCGGAAAGGCCGTTGTCGTAGGAAATGACCTCGTAGCCGGCCGTCTGGAGCGCCTTCACGAGAAAGCGCCGCATGTCGGTATCGTCTTCGGCCAGGAGGATCTTTGTCATGCTGCGGTTCGTCCGATACGCTCAAGAGGCTGGAGCCGCTGCCCCATGCCCGCCCCTTCGTCCTGAATTCCATAAGCCGCATCGCAGGTAAAGATGGCGTGAACCCGCGAATATTCTTGGCACGAAGCAGCAAGCCATGGACAATGCCACACTTAAGAGGTTGTAAATAGGATAAGGTGGGGTCCGAATGGCGGTAACGACGTCAGCCCCGAGTGAACCGAAACACGCATGAGCGACAATCGCGACGAACTTGAGCCGCCGTTCGAAATCCTGGAACCCGCCGAATCGCAGGGCCCGGTCGTTTTCAACTCGCCCCATAGCGGCAACATCTATCCGCCGGCCTTTCTGTCCGCCGCGCGGCTCGACCTCGCGCAATTGCGGCGCTCCGAGGACTCCTTCGTCGACGAGCTGTTCACCGGCGTGGTGCGGCGGGGCTTTCCGCTCATGCGCGCGCATTTCCCGCGCTGCTACGTGGACGTCAACCGCGAGCCCTACGAGCTCGATCCGCGCATGTTCGACGGCCGGTTGCCGTCCTTCGCCAATACGCGCTCGATGCGGGTCGCGGGCGGCCTCGGCACGGTCGCGCGCGTGGTCGGCGATGCCCAGGAAATCTACCATCAGCGCATTCCGGTGGACGACGCGCTGCGCCGCATCGAAGGCCTCTACAAGCCTTACCACCGGGCCTTGCGGCGCCTGGTGACGCGGGTGCACCGCGACTTCGGCACCGCGATCCTGGTGGATTGCCACTCGATGCCCTCGCTTGCCGGCAGCCGCGACGAACGCCCGCGGGCCGATATCGTGCTCGGCGACCGCTACGGGACGAGTTGTGTGGCGGGCGTCACCGACGTCGTCGAGACGACGTTGCACGATCTCGGCTATTCGGTGAGCCGCAACAAGCCCTATGCGGGCGGCTTCATCACCGAGCATTACGGCAATCCGCCGGCCGGCCTGCACGCGATCCAGCTCGAGATCAATCGCGCGCTCTATATGGACGAGCGGCAATTCGAGCCGATCGCCTCGTTCGGCCAGCTCGCGGCCGACCTCGAAGTGCTGGCCGACCGGGTCGCCCTTATTCCGCTCGAAGAGCTTCGCCCCTACCGGGCCGCCGCCGAATAATATCCCTCGCTGCAGGGCAGCATCCCGCCGCACATGGGCGCGCGGGCCGGTCGTCCTGTGGGCCACCGCGGGACCCCCCGGACGGCGCCGTCCGGCAGACCCTATCGGTGTCACAAATGATCCGGCGCGAATCGCGTAAGCTCGCGCAAATCCGCAAAAAAAGGGCCGCTAGGAAACCTAGCGGCCCAAGTCTAGGGAGGAAACGCCCAAGGAGGGCAGCAGCAACACGATCGCTCGCGTCGCTGCACCGCAACAATATGTCACCGCGCCGCACAAAATGCAAGAGGGGAAGGTGCGAACCGGCGGCACCATCCACACGCAAAAAAAGCGGCATCGATTCAATACATTAACCGCATATCCGTCGCGCCTGCGCGCTCGGCGGGGGACACGTCAGGGTCCGTTCGGCTCCGAACGTCGCGTCTCACGCAGGGGATCGCGTGCCGTCGCATAGACGATGACCGCGACGATCAGGAATGCGGCCTGCAACGCGAAGACCATCCGATAGGCATCGAGCGGATAGATGCCGTTGCGTGATGCAAAGAGATCGATGGCCAGCCCGCTCACCGTCTGGGTCACGAAGACACCGCCCATGGATCCCATGTTGAGCAGCGTCATGCCGCGACCGACGAGCCGGGGCGGAAACAGCGATTTGCCGTGCGCGATCACGACCGGCGTGAAGCCCGCGCATGCACCGAAGCCGATGAGCCAGAGCAGCAGCCATGGCGGCGGGAGCGTCCCGGCGATCGCCAGGAGGGACAGGAACACCGCCGTGGTCAGGGCTCCGATCGCGACCGGTGCGCGATAGCTGCCGAGCACGCGATCCGCCCAGCCATAGGCGGTCAGTCCGAGCACCTGCGCCAGCGCCGGGACCAGCAACAGGCCCCCGCGGGCGGGGAGGTCGTAGCCGTAGACATGGGCCAGATAGGGCCCGCCCCACAATCCGACGAAGATCACGAAGCTCGAATAGGTCGCCATCTGCATGAGGAACAGCCGGCCGACCGAGGGTATTCGCATCACCTCGCGGATGCCCGCGATGCTTTCGCGTATCGTCGGGTGGCGTAGCGGCGCGGGCTGCGGCGACGAGCGTACCAGAAGCGCGACCAGAAGCCCGGCCACCGCCATGACGCCGCGACCACGCAGAATGACGCGCGCCAACCGATCGCTGCCGCCGCGAAGGCGAGCGGCGCGGTCGCCAGCAAGGTACCCATGGTGCCCACGCCCATATGCAGCCCGGCCAGCATCGCGAAGCGGTCGGCCGAAAAGCGCTGCGCATAGAGGGTAAGCGGCGCCACCAGATAGCACGACGTCCCGAACCCCATGATGATGCGCGCCGCGACCAGTTCGGCCGGCGTGCGGCCGGCCGCGAACAGCAATGCGCTCGCAATCACCACGCCGCCGCAGACCAGCATGCAGCGCTTGGGACCGAAACGGTCGATGGCGACGCCGAGCGGAAGCTGCATCGCCGCGAAGGAGAAGAAGAATGCGCTCGACAGCACCCCGACCTGCGCGGCCGGGATCGCCATCTCGGCCGCGATATTGGGGGCTATGACACCGATCGAGTTGCGCAGGAACTGGCTCACCATGTAGGTGAGGCCGAGCGTCGCCACGAGCGCGACGACGTCCGCCGCCCAGGCGGCCTGCCTGTCAACCGTCACCGTCATGTGAGACCCGGCTTCCCGGTCGGGGGACGACCGGCGTTTCCTCGTCGCATGGCGCCCGCATCGCCGCAAGAGCGGGAAGCGATCCGTGAGACCGAATAGCGGGTCGCGGATATTGCGGCCGGCCGCCGCCTCCTATAGGGCTTTGCGCGCGCAGCGAGAAAACATGGCATGACCGCGGTCGACCTGAAGGCCTTCCTCGACGAATTGGCGACCGTCTCGGGCGAAGCCATTTTACCGTATTTCCGCACGTCGCTGAGCGTCGAGGACAAGAGCCGCGGCGGCTCCTTTGATCCGGTGACGGCCGCGGACCGCGCCGCCGAATCGGCGATGCGCGTGATGATCGGTGCGAACTTTCCCGACCATGGCATCATCGGCGAGGAATTCGGCGCCGAGCGGCCCGATGCCGACTATGTCTGGGTGCTGGATCCGATCGACGGGACGAAGTCCTTCATCTCGGGCATGCCGGCCTGGGGCACGCTGATCGCGCTCACGCATCAAGGTGCCCCGGTGCTCGGGCTGGTCCATCAGCCATTCGTCGGCGAGCGCTTCAGCGGCGACGGCGCGAGCGCGCATTATCGCGGTCCGGCGGGCGAGCGGGCCCTGCTGGTGCGCTCCTGCGCGAGCCTCGCGGAGGCCGTGCTCTACACCACGAGCCCGCGGCTGATGAAGGGGGACGACCGCAAGCGTTTCGAACGGGTCGAGGAGATGGTGCGGCTGTCGCGCTACGGCGGCGATTGCTACGCCTATTGCATGCTGGCGGCCGGCCACGTCGACCTCATCATCGAGACCGAGCTCAAGCCGCACGACGTCATCCCGCTGGTCCCCATTATCGCGGGCGCGGGCGGCATCATGACCACCTGGGAGGGCGCCTCCCCGGTGGCTGGCGGCCGCATCGTCGCGGCCGGCGACAAGCGTGTGCACGCGGCCGCGATGGCGGCGCTGAAGGGCTGAGGCAGCTCGCTGGTCGCAATTCGCGCTGGCTTCAAAACAGCGGCGTGCCGGGCACGAAGGCGTCGAACGCGGCCCAGAACTGGTTGCGGTACTGGTCCTGCTCCATCAGGATTTCGTGCAGCGCGCCGGCGACGATCAGGTGCGAGCCGGCGCGCAGATGAACCGCGAAGGTCTCGATCGCGGGGGTCGACACCAGCTCGTCGCGGCCGGCCGCAACGATCAGGATCGGCTGGCGGATGCGCCCCGGATAGGCGTGCGACTGAAGCTGGCCCATCACCCGCAGCGCCGCATCCGCCCATCCGATCGTCGGCGCGCCGAGGCCGAGCGTCGGCTCCGTCTCGAGCACCGTGGCGGTGCGCGTGAAGCGCACCGGATCGCTCGTCATCGGATTGCCGACGAATGATTCCGCCGCCATCACGGTCGCGCCGCCCCCCGGCACGTAGCCGCCGCCGCGGCCGGCGAGCCGCAACGCGCGCGCGAAAGTGGGCGCCAGGCTGAGCAGCCGGCGGTTGGTCAGGCGGATCATCGGCGCGGTCAGGACCATGCGGTCGAACCAACGGTAACCCTTGGCGGCCGCCTGGATCAGCACCGCCGCGCCCATCGAATGGGCGAGCGCGAAATGCGGCGGCGGACAATCGGGCAGCACGACCTCCTTCATGAAGGTCTCGAGGTCGGTCGTGTATTCGGAGAAATTCGAAACATGCCCCTTGAACGGATCGCGCAACGCGCGCTGCGAAAGCCCCTGCCCGCGCCAGTCGAGGGTGGCCACCGCAAATCCGCGCGCCCGCAGATCGCGCACCACCTCGAAATATTTCTCGATGAATTCCGCGCGTCCTTGGAAAACGCACACCGTGCCCTTGCGGCCGGGCGGCGGCGCCCAGCGCGCATAGCGCAGCTGCACGCGGTCCGGCGTCTTCAGCATCCCGGTCGCCGCTTGTTCGGGAACCGGATTGGCGGGAATCGAGATCAGTCTCATTGCGAGATGAGTCTCATCTTGGGATTGAGTCCCTGGGGGTGAGCGGCCTGCGACGCGGGACCCGAGCCTTATAGCAGCCTGCCGGGCCTGCTCAACGGCGCGGCGTCGGCGGCGCGCCTGGAACCAGACGGGCCGGCGATTCCGGCGTCTTAACGCTTTGTTATGGAACCGAAAAATAATGCGGTGCGTGCCGTTTCGGGCCTCGCCGGGCCCTCTTGCGGGTCCGGATTTCCATTCCCATCTCCATGGCTGTGCAGGGCCAACCGGCCTGTGCAAACGAGTGGCCCGGCCATGGTGGCGGGCCAATCGCATGTCGCTCAAACCTCAGGAGGATATGCCATGCGTACATTCGATCTAGCTCCCCTCTACCGTTCGACCGTCGGTTTCGACCGCCTGTTCACGATGCTCGACCAGGTCTCGGGCTTCGACGGCAACGGCTCGACCTACCCGCCCTACAACATCGAGCGGACCGGCGAGAACGCCTATCGCATCACCGTCGCGGTCGCCGGCTTCTCCGAGCCGGAGATTTCGATCGAGGCGAAACAGAACACGCTGACGATCAAGGGCGAGAAGCAGGCGAAGGCGGACGAGAAGAAGGGCGAGGTGCTCTATCAGGGCATCGCCGGACGCGCCTTCGAGCGCGTCTTCCAGCTCGCCGAGCACGTCCAGGTCCGAGGCGCTTCGCTCGAGAACGGGCTCCTGCACGTCGACCTCGTGCGCGAGGTACCGGAGGCCATGAAGCCGCGCCAGATCCCGATCAACGGCGGCAGCAAGCCGCGCGAGATAAACGCCAAGGCGGCCTGACCCAGGACTGAATCGTTACGGAGCGCCCCGGATATTCCGGGGCGCTTTCGTTTGGGCGTTCGTAGCACGCACTCCGTCATGCCCGCGCTTGTCGCGGGCATCCACGTCTTAATGCATCAGAGAGAGCAAAGACGTAGATGGCCGGGACAAGCCCGGCCATGACGAATCTGCGACCGCATCTCAAGCGATGATGATCTAATCCAGCGGCGCAATCGGCGGCATCGATGCGCCGCCATTCTGCTTTTGGCTTGTCTCCGGCGCTGGCGCCGGATTTGCCTGCGCGACCGGCATGTCGGCGGCGGCGGGCACCGAACCGGTGGCTTCCACCACATAGGGCCGCGGACGCGGCAGGGGGGTCTGTGCGCCCGCCTGTTCCTGCGGCTTGACGTTGGCGCCGCTCGGAACGCCTTGCGCGCCGGGCACGACCCGCGGCGGCCGCGGCGAGCCGAATCCCGCCTCCGGCGATCCGAAAATCCGTGCATAGACCGGCGTCTCATAAGCACCATAGGCCGGCATGGGGCCGCGACGGGCGGCGTAGCGCGGCGCCGCCACCTCGCTCGCCGACAGCACGCGCCCGGTGCGCGCATCGACCACGAGCGTGAGCTCGGCATCATAGCGATCGAGCGCCCGCAGCGTAAATGTCCGGCCGCTGCGTAGCGGGCGGCTCACGGGATCGAAGCCGCTGGCACGCACCCTGGCGAAGATTTCATGCGGCGGCAGCCCGTCTGTTGCGGCGCCGGGGGTCGTCCCGGCCGGTTCGGCCGAGGCTGCGCCCGCCCAACCAAGAGGCGCGGCGCACAGGATCAGCACCAGGCCGATGCTGGCGCGGGTGTTGCGGCAGGTTTTCACGACGGCTCTCCCGGCTCGATGCGAAACGTCATCGCGCCACGATTGGTTTTTTTTGGTTTCGCGCCCCCCACGCATGACAGCGCGACATTGCGGCGCCGCTGGGGCAGTCAGCCGCTCGCGAGCTCGGCGAAGCGGTCAACTTCGGTTTCGGTCGTGGCGAAGGAGGTCACGAGCCGCGCCAGCACGTCTCCGGGCGCGAGCGCCGTCCCACCCGGCATGCTCGCGCTCCGCCGCGCATAATAGGCGGCGCCTGCGGCGCTCAGGCGTGCATGGATCTTCGCCGGCAGGACGACGAAAACCAGGTTGGCCTCGACCGGCCATACCGGAGTAAGGCCCTGGCTCGCGAGCTTGCCGGCCAGCCGATCGGCCATGCGGTTGGCGTGCCGCGCCCATGCGAGCCAATTGTCGTCGGCCAGATAGGCCTCGAACTGCGCCGCCAGGAACCGGTGCTTGGACACGAGGTGACCGCCGCGCTTGCGCCGCTCATGCATGCTGTCCGCCCGCGCGCGATCGAAGACGACGATCGCCTCGGCGGCGAGCGCGCCGCCTTTGGTGGCGCCGAAGGAGAGGATGTCGACGCCCGCTTTC
>DATBBS010000199.1:0-1615 GCA_036270895.1 Xanthobacteraceae bacterium | reverse complement strand
ACTTGGCCTTGTTCTCCTTGGTGGCGCGCAACGCCTTGCCTTTCGGCAGCAGGAAATTGCGGGCAAAGCCGTCCTTGACGCGGACGATGTCGCCCATGTGGCCGAGGCGGCCGACGCGTTCGAGCAGAATGACTTCCATGGCAGGTCTCCTTTGGTCGGGTTTGGTTGGTGTGCGGGAATTCCGTTCAGGCGAAGGGGGCGGGCGGGCCGCGCGCGGCGAGGCGGGCGCGCAGGTCGAGCGCGATGTCGATGAGGCCGAGCAGCGCCACGAGCAGGACCGGCCAGCCGAAAATGGCGACTGCCGTATAGATCCCGACCAGCACGACGCTGCGGCTCTTCAGCCGGCGCGTGATCCCATGCAACACCGCAAAGCCAAGCGCCGCATAGGCGACCAGAAGGGTCGCGACCACGAGCGTGCAGGCGATGCCCGCGACATCGGGCAGGAACGTGCCGGCGATCGCCGTGGCGAGCACGAAGGGCGTCGCCGTCGGAAAGCGCATGGCCGCGAGGTCCGGCCAGGGGCGCTTGAGCCGGCCCGAGATTTTCACGATGCGCGCCGCAAGCCAGAGATTGAGAAGCTGCGTCATCGTGGCGAGCACCGCGGCGGCCGGCGGCAGCACGACCGCCAGGATATCGATCAGCCGGTCGGGATCGGAGACTCCCGGCACGGTCAGCGCCTCGCCGGCGGGAATGTGCATCTGCAAGCGCAGCATGCGCTCGAAGCCGCCGCGCAACGTCGCCTGAATGGCCGCCTCGCTGCCGCCGAACTGGGGCAGCGCCGCCATGATCACCAGCGCGCCCAGGATCGCGGCCCACACGACGAGGCGGCCCGGCGGGTACCATTCGGTTTCACCTTCGGAGGCGGCCGGGCGGGCAAGCAAGGTCAGATAGCCGAGCCACCAGGCCGGCAGGCCAACGCTGATGAGGAATGCGGGAAAGAAGAAACCCCCGAAGGGGAGCGTGAGCCCCAGTGCGGCCGCCAGCGCCGCCGCGAGTCCGGCCCAATGGCTCCAACCGATCGCGGCGATCAGGATCGGCAGCGGCGCGAGATAGAACAGCACGACCGACAGGAACGATCCGGAGAGCACGGACGCGAACAACAGCGCCGAGGCTGCCCCCGCGCCGACCCCGATCAATCCGATCTGCAACCAGAACTGCGCCATCACGAAGCTGTCCCGCCCGGTACCGAGGAGCGGTTAGAGACGGATCATGTCCGTCCCAACCATTGGGCGCGGGACCACCCGCACCCTTAGTTTCGAGCATCGATCTCCGGCGCTATGCCGGAGATCCCGCCGCTCAGCGGATCACGTAGGGCAGGAGCCCGAGGAAACGCGCCCGCTTGATGGCGGTCGCAAGCTCGCGCTGCTTCTTCGCCGAGACCGCGGTGATGCGGCTTGGCACGATCTTGCCGCGCTCCGAGATGTAGCGCTGCAAGAGCTTCACGTCCTTGTAGTCGATCTTGGGGGCGTTGGCGCCCGAGAACGGACAGGTCTTGCGGCGGCGAAAGAACGGACGGCGGGTAGCGCCTCCAGACGTCATGCTCATGGTTCTTACTCCTCCGTCGCGACGGATTCGGCAGCGCTGTCGTCGCGCGGCGGGCGGCCTTCACGATGGC
>DATBBS010000198.1:0-9949 GCA_036270895.1 Xanthobacteraceae bacterium | reverse complement strand
TTCTCCATCCGCTCGGCCAAGCACGTGATCGCACCCAACGGGTTTGCGGGCGGCGCGGACGGGCGCACCGGCGACATCTGGATCAATCCCGACACCGACAAGGCGAGGCGGCTGCCGACCCGCTATGCGGACTATCCGCTGCAGGCCGGCGATACCTTCCGGCTCGACACGCCCGGCGGCGGCGGCTATGGCGATCCGCTGCGGCGCGATCCGCAGCGCGTGCTGGCCGACATACGCGAGGGCGACGTGTCGCCGGAAGCGGCGGAAAAACATTACGGCGTGGTGGTCGAGATGGTGGCGGGGTCATGGACCGTCGATCACGCAATGACCATGCGGCGGCGCGCGCAGATTCAGGCAGGCAAGGACGAGGACCGCCATGGCTGAGACCAAACATCCGGTGAAACGCGCGGGCGTGATCGGGCTCGGCGCCATGGGGCTGCAGATGGCCCGCCATCTGGTGGCCAAGGGATTCGAGGTTGCGGGCTACGACATCAAGGCGGAGGCGAATGCGCTCGCGAAGGGTCACGGCGTCGGGCTGTGCGGGTCGGTCGCCGAGCTCGGCAGCTGCGCCGATGTGGTGATCGTGATGGTGCAGACCGACGAGCAGGTCAGCGAAGTGGTCCTCGGGTCCGGCCTGCTCGACAGGCTCGCGCGCGGCGCGGTGATCTGCATCGCAAGCTCGGTGTCGCCGGATCTCTGCCGCGAGCTGGCGGAGGCGGCGGTCCGCAAGGGCATCGGGCTTCTCGACACGCCGGTGGTGCTCGGCCAGGAAGCGGCCAACAACGGCACGCTCACGGTCTATGTGGGCGGCGAAGACGCCGCCTTCGCGCGCGCCGAGCCGGTGCTCGCGGCCTTCGGCCGCGAGGTGCTCCATCTCGGTGCCTGCGGCAACGGCCAGATCGCCAAGACCATCAACAACATGCTGCTCTGGGCCTGCATGATGGCGAATTTCGAGGCGCTCAGCCTTGCCAAGAAGCTCGGCGGCGACGTCCCGCGCCTGGTCGCCGCCTTGGGCCATGGCAGCGGCGCCAATTGGTCGCTCTCGCGCTGGGGCAAGAGCACGGGTAAATGGTCCGAGAAGGACATGGACGTGGCGCTGGGGCTGGCGCAGGATGCAAAAATGCCGGTGCCGCTCGCCGGCCTCGTCGATCAACTGATGAAGCAGATCGATCAGGAGAAGATGAAGGCGCTGCTGTCGTGATCGGTGGTCCACCGCCACTCCGTCATCCTGAGGTGCGCGGCGCAGCCGCGCCTCGAAGGATGATCGGCCGAGAAGGTGCGACAAGTGTGCAAGTGGCACGACCGGGGCCGTTGCCCTTCGAGGCGCGCCCTGCGGGCGCGCACCTCAGGGTGACGGAAACAAGAAGGGAGCGAGACGAGATGAGAGTTCTGCTGCGGCTCGTGCCGGTGATGGCGCTTGCGGGCGCGGCGCTTGCGGGGCCCGCCGAGGCGCAATCGCTCACCAAGCTGCGCGTCGCCTTCGACGGCTATTCGATGACGTCGGCGCCACTCTATTATGCCGACCAGCAGGGCATCTTCAAGAAATTCGGGCTCGACGTGAAGCCGGCCTTCGTCGAAGGCGGCTCGCTGCTCACCCAGGCGGTGGTCGGCGGCTCGGTCGACATCGCGCAAAACGGCTATACGCCGGCGGCGGGCGCCGCCGTGCAGGGCGCCGACATCGTGTTCATCGGCGGCATTTCGAACAAGCTGCCGTTCCAGCTCGTGGTGAAATCGTCGATCGCCGGCGCCGCCGACCTCAAGGGCCAGAGCATCGCGATCAGCCGCTTCGGGTCGTCGACCGACACGGCGGCCGATTTCGCGCTGGCGCATCTCGGCCTCGGCCGCAACGACGTGATGGTGCGCCAGCTGGGCGGACCGGCGACGCGCATCGCCTCGATCATCAGCGGGCAGGTGGCCGGCACCGTCGAGCAATATCCCGACACGGCCGAGCTCACGCAGAAGGGTTTTCGCGTGCTGGTCGACGTGACCGACATCGCGGCCGACTACCCGAACACGTCCTACGTGACGTCGCGCAGTTTTCTCAAGAAGAGTCCCGAAACCGTGAAGCGCTTCTTCATGGCGATGGCGACGGCGGTGCACGAGTACAAGCGCAACCCCGAGCTCGCCATCCAGCTCACGCAGAAATTCCTCGACGTGAAGGATCCGGCGATCGCGAAATCCGCCTACGAGTCCTACGTCAAGGTCTATCCGGACGACCTGCGTCCTTCCGTCAAGGGCATCGCGCTGGTGCTCAAGGAGCTGGCCAGGAGCGATCCCAAGGTCGCGGCCGCAAAGCCCGAAGACCTGGTCGACACCGGGCCGCTCGACGCGCTCGTGCGCGAGGGATTTTTCGCCAACTTGGCGGCGCAGCATTGAGTTGAGCATGGGGCGCCCACCCAAACTGGACGTGCGGCACGTCTCGCTCGAGCATTACAACGAGCGGACCCAGCAGGCGCTGGCGGTGCTCGACGACGTCGACCTGCAGCTTCAGGAAGGCGAGCTGGTGTCGATCGTCGGCCCGAGCGGCTGCGGCAAGACCACCTTCCTCAACGCGGTCGACGGACTCATCGGGGTCACGGGCGGCGAGATTCGCGTCGACGGCCGGCTCGTCGATCGCCCCGGTCCCGATCGCGCCTTCGTGTTCCAGCACGATTCGCTTTTTCCATGGCGCACCGTGGTCAAGAACATCACTTACGGGCTGGAGCTGCAGGGCCGCCTCGGCAAGCCCGAGATGCGCGAACGCGCGGCGGCGCTCGTCGACCTGGTGGGGCTCAAGGGCTTCGAGGAGCACTATCCGCACGAGCTTTCTGGCGGCATGCGCCAGCGCGTCAACATCGCGCGGGCGCTGGCGGTGAGCCCCGAGATCCTGCTGCTCGACGAGCCTTTCGCGGCGCTGGACGCACAGACGCGCGAGTTCATGCAGTTCGAGCTCATGAAGATCCTGGCGCGCGCCAAGGCGACGGCGCTCTTCATCACCCACCAGATCAGCGAGGCGATCTTTCTGTCCAACCGCATCGTGGTGTTTTCGGCGCGCCCGGCCCGCATCAAGGACATCGTCGCGGTCGACCTGCCGGCGGTGCGCACGCTCGACATGAAGCATGATCCGGCCTTCGTCGCCCTGGAGAGCCGCATCTGGCGGCTGATCGAGGAGGAAGCGGCGCGCACCGGCATGATCGCGGCCGCATGAGGACGACCTTGGACGCCAGCTCGCCGGCAACCGACAAGGAAACGCACGCCACGCGCCGCCCGTCGCGGCGCTCCTGGTGGCGGCGCAACGAGAACTGGATTCTCGGCACCCTGTCGATGCTGGCCTTTCTCGGCTTCTGGGAGATCGCGGTGCGCGCCGGCGCCGTCAACCCGCTGTTCGTGAGCTCGCCGAGCCGGATCGTCACGACCGGCTTCGGCATGTTCGCCGACGGCAGCATCTACGAGCATCTGCGGGTCAGCGGCACGGAATTCTTCACTGGCTTTGCACTCGCGGTCGTCATCGGGGTGCCGCTCGGCATCCTGATGGGGTGGTACAGTCGGCTCAATGCGGTGCTCGAGCCCTTCGTGTCCGCCCTCTATGCGACGCCGCGCATCGCCCTGCTGCCGCTGGTGGTGATCTGGTTCGGCATCGGTCTCGCGTCGAAGGTCGCCATCGTGTTTCTGGGCGCGATCTTCCCGATCCTGGTGAACACCATCACCGGGGTGCGGACGATCGACGCCGATTTCATCAAGGTGGCGCGCTCCTACGGCGCGACCGACCGGCAGATGTTCATGACCGTGGCGTTGCCGTCGTCGGTGCCCATGCTGCTCACCGGCTTGCGGCTCGGGCTCGGTCACGCGCTGGTCGGCATCGTGGTCGGCGAGATGTACGGCGCCACGCAGGGGCTCGGCTATCTGATCGCGGTCGCGGGCGCGCGCTTTCAGACCGACAAGGTCATGGTGGGCATCCTGCTGATCGCCAGCTTGGGGATCGCGCTGACCGAGCTCTTGCGCGCGATCGAGCGGCGTTTCGAACGCTGGCGGCCGAATCAGCGGGGGTGAGGGGGTCTGCGTTGCGGGTTGGTCGTCAGATGACGTTCCGAGCACGGCCGAGATAAGCTCGGCCGTACTTCGAAAGTTTCGCCTGCGTGCGGTTACGGACAGACGAGGGCGCCGTAACGGTCACGATAGCAACGGCCATAGCCGCGATAGTAGCCGGTGGCGGCGGCTCCGACGACGGCACCGCCGACAACGGCGCGACGCGTCGTGCGCCGTGCCACCCCGGCAACGCTTCTCGGCGTCATTGGACGGCCGACGCGCGCGTCTGCTTGCGTAATCAGGCTGGTCGGTTGAGTGAACGAGATGTTGTCGTTGGCGAACAGGCAGATGGCGCCCGCCGTGGCGGCCAATGCCCATCGTGACAGTCTGCGGGCTTGCGTATGCATGTCATGCTCCTGCGAGTGGCTCCCCTTGTGACCATCCTTTAGCGTCGAACCTGGGAGCGTATTGATCTCGATCAATCGCATGGGCCCGCGCCGGAGACCCGATGGCTGTCGGCCGGTCACGCATTCAGTTGCCGCAATGCTGCGCGGTTGCGCAGCACCACCAGCCGCGAGCTTGGCAGCGCGATCGTGGCCGCGCTTTCCAGGCCGGTGAGTGTGCGCGAGACGGTCTCGATCGTGAGACCGAGATAATCCGCGATGTCCTGGCGCGACATCGAAAGCTCCACCGCATCGCCGTTCGGCAGGCGATCGGCCATCTCCAGCAGGAAGCCGGCGACGCGCTCCTGCGCGGTCTTGATCAGCAGGAGGACGTGATCCTGAACCCGCGCGAGCTCGCGGCCCGTCAAGGCCCACAGCTCGCGCGTCAGATGGTTGTCGCGGGCCGCGCGGCCGACCAGCGCGCTGCGCTTGATCACCAGCACCTTCGTTTCGACGATCGCCTCGCCCGAGAAGGTGTGTTCGCCTGCCGCCTCGAGCCCGAAAATGTCCCCCGGGACATAGAACGCGCCGATCTGGCGGCGCCCATCGGCCAGGATTTTGGACGTACGGACCGCGCCGCTGACCACCTTGTAGAGATACTCGGCCGGCTCGCCCTCCCCATAGATTTCGGCGTTGCGTCCGAAAGTCATCGGTGCGCCCATCATCTCGATCGAGCCCAGGAGCGGGTGGGAAACCGGCGCCGGAACGGCATGCGATCGGCGGTCTGCGGCGTGTCGAAAAGAACCGGTCCGGATGGTCTGGGTCAACATGGCTCGACTCCGCTGTTGGGGGAACGCATCAGCGATAGCGATTGAGCCGGGCCCGGCATACCCAGATAATGCCCCTAAGGGCGAGGGCCTAGGTATAATCCCGTAGTTGTGGGAACGGATGGGCGGCGGCAGTCAACCCCGCTGATCGTGCCGAAACGGAGCCAAATGGCCAACCTCGCCCTGCAATATTACGGCAAATCCCCACTGGGGAGGCTGCGAAAGTCGCTGCGGCAGCGATCCGCGGTCTATCTGATCTCGCTGTCGCTCGTCATGCTCGCCTTCATCCTGCGGGCCTTCATCGCCCCCACGATCGACAACCGGGCGCTTTACCTTTTCCTCGTGCCGCCGGTCCTGGTGGCGGGCGTCATCGGAGGCTGGGGGCCCGGCGTGCTCGCCACCGCGACAAGCGTCGTTCTGCACCTTTACGTGACGGGCGACTATTCTTACCTGCTCGATCCGAGCTCGCCCCGGTACGCGGTCGACCTGTCGCGCGCGGTCACATTTATCGCGCTCGGCATCGGGATTGCGTGGTTCGGGGAGCGGCTGCGCGCGACGCGCGATCAGTCCGCCGCCCGCGAAGCCCATCTGGAATCCATTCTCGCCAGCATTTCCGAAGCCATGATCGTCATCGACGAGGACGGGGCGATCCACTCCTTCAGCTCCGCGGCAGAACGCCTGTTCGGCTATCGGTCGCAGGAAGTGATCGGGAAGAACATCAAGATGATGATGCCGTCGCCTTATCGCGATGGCCACGACGGATATATCTCGCGCTACCTGAAGACCGGAGAGAAGCGGATCATCGGCATCGGCCGGATCGTGGTTGGAGAACGCAAGGACGGATCGACGTTTCCGATGGAGCTCGCCGTCGGCGAGATGCAGTCCAACGATGGCCGCTACTTCACGGGCTTCATCCGGGACCTGACCGAACGGCAGCAGACCGAGGCGCGGCTGCACGAGCTGCAGTCCGAGCTCGTGCATGTCTCACGCCTCACCGCGATGGGCGAGATGGCATCCGCCCTCGCGCACGAACTCAACCAGCCGCTCTCGGCCATCGCCAACTACATGCGCGGGTCGCGACGGCTGCTCGAGGGACGCTCCGACGAGGAAGCCGTCATGGTGCGGGACGCCGTGGACAAGGCGGCCGAGCAGTCCCTGCGCGCCGGCGAGATCATCCGCCGGCTGCGCGACTTCGTCGCGCGGGGCGAAGCCGAGCGGCGGGTCGAAAGCATCAAGAAGCTGATCGAGGAGGCAAGCGCGCTCGCCCTCGTGGGCGCCAAGGACCAGGGCGTGCGGGTCACGTTCAGGCTCGACCCGTCCTTCGACCTGGTGCTGGCCGACAAGGTGCAGATCCAGCAGGTCATATTGAACCTGATCCGCAACGCGCTTGAGGCGATGGAGCGCTGCGACCGGCGTGAGCTCACCATATCCACGGCGCCCGAAGACCGGGAGATGATTGAAATCGGCGTGTCAGACACCGGTTCGGGGATCGCCGAGGACATCGCGCCCCAGCTGTTCCAGCCATTCGTCACCACCAAGCGCCATGGCATGGGCGTGGGACTTTCGATCTCGCGCACCATCGTCGAGGCGCATGGCGGAAAAATCTGGGCGGAAGCCAATCCGGACGGCGGCACCGTGTTCCGCTTCACGCTGTGCATGGTCAGCAAGGAGGATATGAACGATGCAGGCTGATACGGTCGTATATGTCATCGACGACGATGAGGCCGTGCGGGATTCGCTGACCTTCCTGTTCAAGACGGCCGGCTTGGCCGCGCGGCCCTATGAGAGCGCGACCGCTTTCCTGAACCATCTGCCCCAAATCAAAGCGGGCTGCATCGTCACCGACGTGCGGATGCCGGGGCTGAGTGGCCTCGACCTGTTGCGCCGTCTCAAAGAGCTTCGTTCAGCGATTCCGGTGATCGTCATCACCGGACATGGCGACGTCCCGCTCGCCGTCGAGGCGATGAAATCGGGGGAGGTGGACTTCCTTGAGAAGCCGTTCGACGACGAGGCGTTGCTCGCAGCGGTGAATGTCGCGCTGCACGATCAGGGGGCGAGCGCCAAGCGGGACGCCGACCGCGCCGGCATCATCGACAGGCTCACGAGTCTCACGGCTCGTGAGCGGCAAGTGCTGGAGGGCCTCGTGGCGGGTCATCCCAACAAGGCGATCGCCTTCGATCACGACATCAGTCCGCGAACCGTAGAAATCTACCGCGCCAACGTGATGTCGAAGATGCAGGCCGCAAGCCTCTCCGACCTGGTCCGCATGGCCCTGATCGCCGGCGTGCTCGACGACGCAACGAAAGCGGAGCCGTCGAAGGCGGGACGATAGAACGCCAGCGGCGGCCCGGCCGAGGGACAGATCCCAGGCCATCGCATGGTTTGACCTGGATCAATGCGCCAGCGCATTCCTGGCGGTCACATGCGTGATGACCCAGATCAGGTCGCGATCATATCCCATGCAAAAAGCTCGCGGCATCGGTTACAGCAGCCCGGTCGTCGCCGTCGTCGATGACGACGTGGCGGTACGCGGGTCGCTCAAATTCTCGCTGGAAATAGAAGGCTTCGCGGTGCGGACCTACGCCAACGGCGACGACCTGCTCGGCGAGGCCAACCTGGCCGAGTTCGCCTGCTTCATCATCGACCAGAGATTGCCGGGCATGAGCGGGTTTGAGCTGGTGGCCGCGATCCGGCGCCAGCGCATCGACGGGCCCGTGATCCTGATCACGAGCCAGCCCACGATCATTCTGCGCGAACGCGCCGCCAGGGCGGGCATTCCGATCGTCGAGAAACCGCTGCTCGGGACGACCCTGTTGGAACGGGTGCAGGCCGCCATCGCGGTGCCGCCGGCGGTTTGCTAGGGCATGATCCCTAAAAGCGGACACCGGTTTTCGGAAAAGATCATGCTCCAACCGTATGGAGCGGGATGACGACTCGAAGAAAAGTCATCCTGTTCCAGCGTGATGGGACCGAGCGGCCATTCGCACGCGCGCCCAAACCAAGTGGAGATGACGGCCGACCCGGCTCCGTGGCAGGCGGGGTCACGTCGGCTGCTCATCCCCGGGGCGCCAGGGTTCTTCAGGACGCGATCAGCCCCATCTCAGCGTCATGCCGATGTCACCCGGCACGCCGCCCGAGAAGTCGACGATCTGGACCTGCAGCCGGTAGCCGCGCGGACGCAGATACTTTGCCCAGAATTCGTAGAGCTCCTTCGGAAGACCCGTCAGGGTGGTTTCCCAACCGGGCTCCGTTTGATTGATGGCGCGGCCGTGGTCGGTGCAGAGCGTGTTCGGAAACCGGATGACCTGAACCTCGGTCAGCCCGTTGCTGACCGCCCGCTGGATGATGGCGGCCGCCTTCTTCATCCGCTCCTCGTCGGAAACGCCCGATGGCTTGAGAAAATGATCGATCAGCGATTTCTTCTCGGCTTCTTCGGCCGCGCGGCGGCGCGCCGACTCGGCGGCCTTCTCGGATTCGGCGAGCGCCAGTTGGGTCATGCAATGTTTTGCCGTAGGCAACAAGTCGTCGATTGTCGTGGTCATGAGGTGCTCCATTCTCCGGCGTGCGGTTTGGCCGACCGACTCGCGCCGACAGCCGCATAACGGCCGTCGGGGCGTTCGTCATGCGGCGAGGATCATCCCATTGACGGCGGCGCGCTTTGATCTCGCTCAAATCTCCAGCGGGGGGGCCTGAGGGGCTGGTTGCCACGTAATTGCCGCTCGGTGTGGCGTTCGCTGGCGGGAAATGTCGGCGATTTGCGCTAGATCAAAGCCGTTTTCTTGCAGCGCAATAAGACTCCCCGGGCCACAAAGGGAGCATTACGATGTTCGGCATCCCGCAAGTCCCGCCCTCGGTCGGCGTCACCCCGAATTTCGGCCCGTTCGCTCCTGTGCTCGAGTACATGGTCGATGCCGCCCAGCGCAATGTCCTGTTCTGGGACGTCATGCGCCAACGCGGCAATCAATACCGCGAGCATCTGGCGGAGACCGCGCCGCACGTGCTCGATTACGAGGTAGAGCTCGTGATGGACGGCCGGCAGTTCGACCGGCCCGTCAATTACGGCTTGGCTCGCGTCGTGCCGCCCAAGGGGGTCGCGATTGATCCGGGCCGGCGCCCGTTCGTGGTGGTCGATCCGCGGGCAGGCCACGGACCGGGCATCGGCGGCTTCAAGGCGGACAGCGAGATCGGCGTTGCGCTCAAGGCCGGGCATCCCTGCTACTTCATCGGCTTTCTGCCCGATCCGATGCCCGGGCAGACCATCGAGGACATCGCCCGCGCCGAGGCGATCTTCCTGGAGCGCGTGATCGCGCTCCACCCCAAGGCCGACGGCAAACCCTGTGTGATCGGCAACTGCCAGGCCGGCTGGGCGGTGATGATCCTGGCCGCCATGCGCCCCGAGCTGTTCGGCCCGATCATCGTGGCCGGATCGCCGATGTCGTATTGGGCGGGCGTGCGGGGCCAGAATCCGATGCGCTACAGCGGCGCCTGTTGGGCGGCAGCTGGCTCACGGCGCTGACCAGCGATCTCGGCCATGGCAAGTTCGACGGCGCCTGGCTGGTGCAGAATTTCGAGAACCTCAACCCCTCGAATACGTTGTGGAGCAAGCAGTACAATCTCTATGCCAAGATCGACACCGAAGCCGCGCGCTATCTCGGCTTCGAGCGCTGGTGGGGCGGCCACGTCAATCTCAACGCGGAAGAGATCCAGTTCATCGTCGACGAGCTCTTCGTCGGC
>DATBBS010000197.1:0-4671 GCA_036270895.1 Xanthobacteraceae bacterium | reverse complement strand
TGAATGCCGCGATGCCGAGCGCGGCGCCGGCGCGCCCCTTGCGCGCCATCGCGTAACCGTCGAGACAGGTGACCACCGCGGACGCCTCGCCCGGGATCCGCACCAGGATCGCGGTGATCGAGCCGCCGTATTGCGCCCCATAGAAGATGCCGGCCATCAGGATGATGGCGGACGTGATGTCCATCGTGAAGCTGAACGGCAGCAGCAGCGAGATCGTGGCGACCGGCCCGAGACCCGGCAAGACGCCGACCACGGTCCCCACGAAGGCGCCGACGAAGCAATAGATGACGTTCTTGAGCGTGAGCGCGGTCGCAAAGCCGATGCCGATCGCGTCAAAGACGTCCATGCGAAGCTCCGGCCCCAAGCTCAATTCAGGAAATTGTCCCACAGGTAGCCGGTCGGCAGGATCGCCTGCAGCCAGTACACGAACAGCAGATGACATCCGGCGGCGGTGCCGACCGCGAGCGCGAGCATCGTCGTCCAGGCGTAGCGCTCGGCGAAGCGCAGGATGAAGACGACGGTGATGATGGTCGAGACGATGAAGCCGAGCGGATCGAAGGCCACGGCGTAGAAAAGAAGGGCCGCCAGATAGGCCCCGATGCGCAGCAGGGTGGCGCGCAATTCCGCGGGCGGGCCCACCGGCGCCGGGGCCTCCGGTTCGCGCAGCGCGGTGCCGAGACAGAGCGCCGCGAAACCCGTCATGCCGATCGCGGTCAGGAACGGAAACAGCCCCTCGCCCGGCGAGCCCTGGCGCCACAGGCCGAGCCGCCATGCCTCCGCGAGCGCATAGACCCCGATCGCCGTCAGCAGCCCATAGCCGAGCAGGCGCCAGCGCCGGCCGACGGTTTCGGTCGCCCCGTCATCCGCCATGAGCTTAAGTCCGATCGCCTCAATGCGCCTGCACGATCCCGGCCTTGGTCACGGCCTCGGCGTTGCGCACCGAATCCTGCTCGAACATCGCGCGGAATTCCTTTTCACCGAGATAGCGCGCCACGGCATTGAGCTTGTCGGCCGCATTCCTGTAGCCGTCGCTCGCGACCGCGGCGGCGCAGGCTTTCTCCAGCCGCGCCACCACGGCGTCCGGCGTCTTGGCGGGCACGATGATGCCGCCGGCCGTGAAGGCCTCCGCCGGAAAGCCGAGCTCCGCCATGGTGGGGACGTCGGGCAGCGCCGCGATCCGCGTCTTCGAAAGCGCGGCGAGCACCACGAGATTGCTCGCCTTGGCGACGGCGGGAGATTCCGCCATGGCCATTACGGTGCCGGAGAGCAGCGCCTGCGACATCGGGCCGGCGCCCGTGAACGGCACATGCACGCCTTCGGCATGGATCGCGTTGAGCACCGCCAGGATGCCGAGATGCGGCTGGGTGCCGGGGCCGGGCGACGCATAGATCAGGTTGTCCGGCTTCTCTTTGGTGAATGCCATGAATTCCGCGAAAGTCTTGAACGGCGCCTTGGGCGACGCGATCAGCACATAGGGAACGTCGTAGGTCAGGCACACATAGCGGAAACTGTTCATGTCATAGGGCAGCTTCTGGATGTGCGGCTGCGCGGTGAGCGGATTGTTGGGCGACAGGCCGATCGTATAACCGTCGGGCCGCGCCGCCCCGACCTCGATATTGCCGAGCGTGCCGCCGGCGCCCCCCTTGTTGATCACGATCACGGCCTGGCCGAGCGCCTTGGCGAGCTCCGGCTGCAGGGCGCGCGCCATCAGGTCGGTGTTGCCGCCGGGCGGAAACGGGATGACCAGGTTGACCTGACGGGCCGGATAGTCCTGGGCCGCGACCGGCATGGCCCATAGCGGACCCAGGGCCGACAGGACCGCAATGATCGTCGCCTTGAGAGTTGTTGGCATCAGCCGCCCCCCGCAGTCGCGTGCGCGCGCCGGCATCATGTCGGCAACCCGCGTCCCGTCACCTAGACTAGGCCGCTGCGCAGGCCTCGTCGACCGCTTCCGGCGTGCGGCGGCGGCGCGAAGGTCACGGTGGTTCGGGTTCCGCGGCCGTCGTCGCCGGGGACGAACCGCAGCACGCCGCCGTTCTGCCTGACCAGGGATCGAATGATCTTCATTCCCAGCCCCTTGCTGGCGGCCGGATCGAACCCCGCCGGCAGGCCCGGCCCGTCATCCGCGACCGACAGCGAAAGCGCCTCGGCCGACAGACCGACATGGACCGTGATGTCGCCGCGCGCGAATTTGGCCGCGTTGGTGATCAACTCGTTGACGATGAAGCCGAGCGGAATGCCCAGCGCGGTCGGCACTTTCACGTCGGTGCCGCTCACCACCACGGCTCGCCCGGCCCCGCCCCGAAACAGCAGGCCCGCAAGATCGTCGCACAGCCCCTGGAGATATTGCTTGAGCCCCACGCTCTTCTGATGGTCCAGGAGATGCAATTGCCGATGCACGCGCCCGAACGCGGCGACGCGACCGGCGGCCGTCTTCAATTGCGCCGCGACCTCGGGTGTCGTCGCCGTGCGGCTTTGCATCGACAGCAGGCTCACGACCATCTGGAGGCCGTTGACGAGCCGGTGCTCGAACTCCTGGCCCAGCAGCACCTGGCGCTGCAGCAGCTCGCGCTTCTCACGCCGCAACTCGTCTTCGCGCGCAAGCGCAGCCTTCAGCTCGGCGAGCGTCGTCGAAGGGCGTTTCGAGCCGCGTGCTTTCTTGGCAGCGGCCAGGCGCTGATTGGAGCCTTGAAAACCGCTTCCGCTACGCGCGCTGTGAGTGCTCATGAATTGCCCCGGCCACGTGGTGCGGGGCCTCAATGATCGGGTTGCGTGCTTGAGGCCGCGCGCGGCGAACGCATGACGGCTTGCCGGCAGCGTGCGCCTTATCCGGCCCGATGTCGAGGACTATGTTGGGTATGTGACATAAGCGGCATAAGTACCAGACGGAGCACCCTTAATCTCTCGCGGCGCCGCCGGCCGGGTGATATGATCACCGGCCAAAACCGCAAGGGATCTCATGCCGCTGCTCCGGGACCAGGAAGATTTCAAATTCGAGCGCCATGAGGGCGTCTATTTCTGGATGAAGGATGGCGCCGCCCAGATCCTCTGCAAGATCAGCCATGAGGCGTTGCGGGATCGCAGCGCGCGCGATGGCGACGGCGGGAGCCTGCCCGACACCTTCGTGCGCCACCGGCAGCGCATCGAGGCGATCGCCGGCGAAAAATACAAGCTCGGCCACCAGCCCAACAATCTGATCCTTATTCTCAGCAAGGATCTATCGCCGCTTCCGATGTGACCGCCTCGCATGCCCGGCCCGGCGTCGCGGCCGGCATGCGCAAAAGCGGGTGGCGTCGCTCCGCCGGTTCTGCGAAATTGCGCCCTGATCAAAGGCCTCGTTGGAGCGAACGCATGTCCGACCTGATTGCCGTCATTGCGCCGGGCGAGATGGGCGCCGCCATCGGCCAGCGCCTGCGCGAGCGCGGCGCGCGCGTCATCACCTCCCTGCTCGGCCGCAGCCAATCGAGCGCGAAGCGCGCCGAGCGCGCCGGCATGGTGGCGGTGAGCGACGCCGAGATCGCCAAGGCCGACATCATCCTGTCGGTCGTTCCCCCCAAGGATGCGGCCGGCCTGGCGCAGCGGCTCAAGCCGGAGCTCATCCGCTCGACCAACAAGCCGATCTATGTCGACTGCAACGCGGTTGCGCCGCAGACCGCGGAACGGATCGGCGCGATCCTGGCGGGCAGCGGCTGCGCTTACGTCGACGGCGGCATCATCGGGGCGCCGCCGACGCCGACGACGCCGGGCGCGAGACTCTATGTCTCGGGAGAGCGCGCCAAGGACGTGGTACGGCTGAATGCTCATGGCCTCGACATGCGCCTGCTCGAAGGGCCGATCGGCGCCGCTTCCGCGCTGAAGATGTCGTATGCGGGAATCACCAAGGGCTTCACCGCGGTGAGCGCCATGATGATGCTCGGCGCCACGCGCGCCGGCTGCGCCGACACGCTGCACAAGGAGCTCGCCGACAGCCAGCCGCAGCTTCTCGCCTGGCTGTCGCGTCAGATGCCGAAGATGCCGCCGAAGGCCTACCGCTGGGTGGCCGAGATGGAGGAGATCGGCGCCTTCCTCGACGGCGTCGCGGGCGGCAAGGACGCCTATGAGGCGATCGCGCGCCTGTATGAGCGGATCGCCGAGACGCAGGCGCAGACCCGCGAGCCCGATGACGAGGTCGCGAGCCTGGATGCGTTCTGCGGGAGCGAGGCGAAACCGGCGCGCAAGAGCGCGTGAGGCTCCGCATAGCCGTCATTTAACCGCCGCCGGCACCTGAAACAGCTGCCCGAGCTGCTCCTTGCCGAGCGGGGCGGTGAGATATTTGTTGGTGACGCCATCCGCCATCACGGCGTCGAGCCCGGAGATGCGGTCGACCGTCAGGCCGTCCTTCGGATAGAACTCGTCGCGCACCTGCTGCGCGGTCGCGAGCGACGTGCCGGAAAACCCCGCATAGGCCGCGAGTCCCGCCGGATCGCCATACATCCATGCGAGCGTGTCCCGGTAGGCCTGCACGAAGCGCGCCGCCACGTCGCGATGGGCCTCCAGCCAGCCCGCATGGGCGACGATCAGCCGGATGGTCTGGTCGCGAAAATAGGGCAGCTCGTTGCCGCGCGCGATGATGCGGATCTTGCCCGCGCGCGCCGCCTCGATGCCGAAGGGCGGCGACGACCAGCCGATATC
>DATBBS010000196.1:0-10768 GCA_036270895.1 Xanthobacteraceae bacterium | reverse complement strand
CCCCTCGGCGCTGGGACGCGCCAAAATGATCGCGTGCATGATGGTCCAATCCAATGCCACCACCTTGCACAGCACCAACAGGCCGAAAACATTGTCGTCATGCACGAGCTGCTCGACGAGCTCGATCGGGACCGCCGAAAGAACCGATAGCGCGGCGATCAACTCGGGCAGTTTCCTTTGGTGCGCGAATTCCAGCAGCGACACCTTGATCTGCTCGGTATCCTGGCCGATCGCGCGCACCTTGCGTTGCGCCGCCGCATAATCCCGCGAGATCGCGGCTTTCTTGAATTGAACCGTTATGTTTCCCAAAATCTGCTCGATCGATCTTCTGGCGTCCGGCTGGGCGGAGGCCAGCAGCTTGTGCCTCACCTTGTCGGTCGCCTGGGTCAGGATCTGGCGGAACAGATATGGAGGAATGTCGGATCTTCGCGCGACCGTTTCCGTGAGTCTCTCGTCCCCATCGGCTCTATTGGCAAGCTGCCAGAGGCCGGTTTCGGAGAAGTGCGCCCCAGGGTTGCTCGCCAACGTGTTCGCGGCTTCCGGATCCGCGCGGTGCACCAGGACATCCGTCACCGCGTCGTTGAGCCTCGGGCGGGTGGCGATCCTGGCCAAATGCGCCTGGCTCTTGGTCTCTGCAAGCTCGACGAGCTCCCCGTCGGTCAATCTTTCGGAATTCGCAAGAACCGGACCCGAAACCTCAACCGCGTCGTCCCACGCGAGGCGCCGGATGATTCCCGCCGGTGCATTCGGCACCGGCGCAAGCTGCTTGCTCAGCTCGACGATCGCCCTGGTCTCGATCTCCCTGACCAGCCGGCTCATGACATCGTCGAACAACGCGATCTGCTCTGTGGTGAAATTCTTGGCATTATTGATGAAGAGATCGGTGATACGCTGCAACACTTCCATCCGCCGGTCTGTCGATCCGGCCTTCAGCGCATTCTCGAGCTCATCGATGATGGTTGATGAGAGGTCCACTATTGTCCTCTGTCATGCGTAAGCCTGTTCAGGCGAATCCAGCCCTCGGTCGACTCGATTGTCGGGCATGTCGGCGCGACACCGATGGCATGCGAAAATAATCGGAAGCGGCCGCACGGAGGCAAGAGACAAGTTCTTGTCGCAGGGCGCCGTGTTGCGTTCTGCTCCAAGGCCCGATAAGGCCGATTCCCGCGCCCAGGCTATCTCTTTCGTCGCCTGCCAGAAAGCATCACCTAAACCGACACTCGGGTTGTGTCCCGCGATGACCAGCGAGCCGTTGGCGACGTCCAATTCATGCTTGCATCCCCTGGCCCCCGCCGAAGCCAGCGATCCCCACCCAAGAATCTCCCAATAGCAAACAAATCTGAAGAGTGGATTACCACTGTCGACCCCCAACCGGCGGCGCCTGTGAGGGCAATTCACAACTTTCTGGATGGGCGCGATCCGGCTCCTGGCCGGCACAGGCCGGTCCCTACAGGCAGCGGACCCTTGTTCCGGTCAGGACCGCCACTCGCCGTGCTTAAACGCGAGTCATCCAGCCTGCGCAAGAAGCGCCTCGGCCTCCGCACGTAAGGGCGCCGTTGCGCTGCCACCGAAGCGTGTGCATTTGACGCCCGCGGCCGCCGCCGCGAACCGCATCGCCGCCGCGGCGTCCTTGCCTTCGACCAATGCCAGCGTAAACGCGCCGTGAAAGACGTCGCCCGCCGCGAGCGTATCGACGGCCGTAACGCGGAATACCGGCATCTCGCAGATCGCTCCCCTGTCGTCGCGCCACCGCACCGGATTTGCTCCGTCGGTCACCGCCAGAAACGCTTTGGTGGCATGACCGAATTGACGTAGCGCAGCCGCGAGATCGTCGGTGGCCATCGTGGCGCGCAGGCCATCGGCCGAGAACACCACATGCGAGCAGGCGGCGAAAAGCGGCTCTTCCGGACTCGCCGGCCTATCGGCATCGAGCACGACAGGGATGCCGCGCCGCAGCGCGGCGCGGCAGATCGGCAGCGAGAAAGCCGGAAAGCGGTTGTCGGCCAGCACCGCGTCGGCGCCGACAACGAGCTCGTCCGCGTCGCGCGGCGTCACAGCGTCAAGACGGCTGCTGCGATGGGTCACGATTGTGCGCTCGCCACGCTGATTGACGAAGATCGCCGAGATCCCCGAGGCGACGCCGTCGAGCCGCACGCAGCCGGCGCAGTCGACGTCCTCGCGTTTCAGTCCCGCAAGAATGCGGTCGCCGATCGACTCCTGTCCGGCCGGTCCGCCGAGCGGTCCGGCAAAGCACGCTTCGCCGCCCAGGCGCGCGATCGCGACCGCCGCGTTGGCGGCGCAGCCTCCGCCTACCGCCTGGAATTCGGCCGCCTCGACTTTGGTGTCGGAGGCCGGAAAGTCATCGAGGCGGAAGACTTCGTCGAGCACCGCGATGCCGACGCACAGGACGCGCGAGCGCCTTCGATCGGCGCATGTTGTGGTCGGCGAACCGGGAGCCGTCTTGCCGGAACATGCCCTAGCCGAAGCCACGCGCATCCCCTTCCACCCAGGCGCGGATGATGTGATGCGCGATCGCGACCGGGGGCGGCGTGCCGAGCCCGTCGGGGTGGCGGCGCAGCAGCATCAGCGCGATTTCCTCGCGATCGAACCAGCGCGCGCCCTCAAGCTCGGCGGGATCGACCGAGATATCGCTGGTCAATGCCTCGGCGTGGCACCCGATCATCAACGACATCGGAAACGGCCACGGCTGCGACGCGAAATAGTCGACGCGCCCGCATACGATGCCGGCCTCCTCACGCACCTCGCGGCGCACCGCTTCCTCGATGCATTCGCCCGGCTCGACGAAACCGGCGAGACACGACCACATGGCGGACGCAAAACGCGCAGACCGCCCGAGCAGGCAGTGGTCGCCGCGCACCGCCAGCATGATGACGACCGGATCGGTGCGCGGAAAATGCTCGGTTTTGCAGGAAGCGCATTCGCGCTTCCATCCCGCCTCGACCGGCTCGGTCGGCTCGCCGCAATTGGGACAAAAGCGATGGCGCGCATGCCAGGCGAGCAACGCCTTTGCTTCCGCGAGCGGCGGCAGGTGCTCGGCGTCGACCAGCCCCTGCACCGCGATCGAGCGCAGATCCGTGACCATGAGATCATCACGGGCCTTCAGCGATTCGGCTGCCGCTTTGCCGATGCCGATACCGAAACGAGGAACGCCGTCGCGCAGCCCGAGAAACACCGTCTCGCGCGGCGACGCCAGCGCGCGCGCAGCATCGAGCCCGAACAGCGGATCGCCCCTGCCTTCCCGCTTCCTGGCGATCACCAGTTCGCCGCCCACCACATAGGCGCCGGCGCCCCGATCGGCTGCGAGCGTCGCGGCGTCGGGGCGACGTTCGGCAGCCCGGTCGATCAGGCTAGCGGTATATCCAAGCTGGGGTTTCGGCCCGAGATCAGGGCGAGGGGGCATGAACTTCTCCGGTGGGCGCCGCGAAAATCGCACGCCGGAGATTTTGGCGCAACTTCAGGGCTTCGACGCGTCGCTGCGGAGCCTGCGTCGCGCAACGACGTCGGCGATCGAAGGCCATCAGGCGTGGACCAACGGCCCCGGCGCCTTCAGATACTGCGTCGTGATCGCATTGGCAGACCAGTAGGCGAGCGCGCCGACGAGGCCGGTCGGGTTGTAGGACGCGTTCTGCGGAAACACCGAGGCGCCCATGACGAACAGATTGTCCGCGTCCCAGGACTGCAGATAGCGGTTCACCACGCTCGACTTCGGGTCGGCGCCCGTCATGGTGCCGCCGGTATTATGGGTCGACTGGTAGGGAACCACGCTGTAGTTCCCGCGCCGCACCGCCGGCGAGCTCATCAGGGTCGGATTCATCGCCTTGCCCAGCCGCCCCAGCACCTGGCCGAGATATTCGGCGAGCTTGTAGTCGTTGTCGCGGAAATTATAGGTCATGCGGATCAGCGGGCGGCCGAGCGCATCAGTGTAGGTCGGGTCGAGATCGAGATAGTTCTCCCGATGCGCGTAATTGCAACCGGAGGCGCCGATATTGAAGGCGTGGCTGTACCACTTGGCCGTCGCCTTTTTCCAGTCGCGACCCCAGCGTGGCGTGCCGGGCGGCACCGGCCGGGTCAGAATCGGACGGCCATTCGAGGTGCCGCCCTGGATCCAGGCGCCGCCGAAGAAGCCGAGACCCGCATGGTCGAAATTATCGCCGTTGAAATCGTCGATGAAGATGCCGTGCGAGCCGGAGGCCATGAACGGGTTGATCTCCTTGTCCTCGAAGAACACCGTCAATGAATTGCCGCTGACCTGGTAGCAGTAGTTCTTGCCGACCGCGCCTTTGCCTGAGGCCGGGTCGTACGGCTCGCCGATTCCCGATACGCGCATCAGCAGCACATTGTTGAATACGTAGGCGCCCAGGATGACGAGGCCCGCGGGCTGCTCGTATTCCTCGCCGCTGCGGGTATCGACATAGCGGACCGATTTCACTTTCCTGGCCTGCTTGTCGTAGACGAGGTCCTTGACGTAGGCGTGGGTGCGCAGCTCGAAGCGCTCGTCGGCGAGCAGGACCGGCAGCACGCAGGCGTTGGGCGATGCTTTTGCGTTCGCTTCGCAGCCGAAGCGCTCGCAATGGCCGCAATATTCGCAGGCACCGAGCGTCAATCCTTCGGGATTGGTGTAGACGGCGCTCGCATTGCTGGCCGGGCCCGGAAATGGGTGGTAGCCGAGGCCCTTGGCGGCCGCCTCCATGAGCGAGCCCGCCATGCTCTGGACCAGCGGCTTGTTGGGATATTCCGATTGGCGCGGACCTTCGAACACGTTGCCGCCGGGAATGATCTGGCCGCGCAAATTGCCGGCCCGGCCCGATACCCCGCAGAGCTTCTCGAAGCGGTCGTAATAAGGCTCGAGCTCGTCATAGGAGACCGGGAAATCCTCGATCGTCATCTCGGCCGGAATCGCGTCTTTGCCGTAGCGGTCGGAAAGATGACTCTTGAGCTTGTGATCGGAAGGGAGGATCCGCCAAGTGAGGCCGTTCCAATGCGATCCCGCGCCGCCGAGGCCCGTGCCGGGCAGGAACGAGCCGAGGCGCCGGATCGGCAGCGCCGTTTCGGACACGGAATGGCGCAACGATACGGTTTCCATCTGGGTGTCCTGGAACAGCTCCTGGCGCACCGCATATTTGAGGTCGTCGCGCACGCTCGGCAGCGAGAAGTCGTCGCGCGCGGTGCGATTGGCGCCGCGCTCGAGCCCCACGACCTTCAGTCCGGCCTTGGTCAGCTCGCGCGCCAGGATGCTGCCGGTCCAACCGACGCCGATCACGACCGCGTCGACTTCCTTGAGTGTCGTCGTCATGCCGGCTTCCCCTCCTGGCATTTTCCGGCGAGTGGTCGCCGTCGTGGAAAATGCGCCTACCAAGAACCGAAACGCGTCCCGATTTCGGATCGCGCGCTAGGAAAAATCCGCGATCGAGCGCGGCGGCTTGTCGTATTTCTTGCCGAAATAGGTCTTGATCTCTTCCTTGTAGGTGGCGGGCAGACCCGGATAGCCCACCATCTTCCACGACGCCTTGTCGCGGTTGCCGCCATAGATCGGGTCGGCGAAGAAACCTTCCATAGTGATCTGCAGGAGCGCGTCGAAGAACATGCTGCTGGAAAAGCCCGGGAAGCCGGCCTTGCCGGTCTCCATGGTCTTGAGCGCGGCCTCACGGTCCGCCTCGCCCAGCCGGTCGAAGTCCTTGCCGTAGGTCTTGCGGGTGAAATCATTCGCCGCCACGACCGCGGCACGGAAGAACTCGCGCGGCGTGAGCGCCAACTGATAGCCGAGCTCGGGCTTGGCCTTGAGGAACGGTCCCTGGCGGTACAGCCGCGCGCCGTTGCCGTAGGCTCCGGCGAGCTGGCGATCGATGAAGACCGCGACGCCGCAATCGCTGCCCGACGGCGAAAGCTCGTCGGCCGGAATGAGCGTGTCGACCGCCGCCGTGATGAAGGCCGCCTCGGTGGCATTGAGGGTGAGCCAGGGGTGCGCCTCCGGGGTATTGCTCGCAGGCAACGCGGGCGCCGCGGGTGCGGACGTCTGTGCCTGGGCGGGCGCGACGGTGGCGAGCGCGGCTGCCGTGCCGGCGGCAGCCCCTTTGAGAAAATTGCGGCGCAGGATGGTGTCGTCGGCCATCGCGTCCCCCCTCCGTCATGACGGCATCGTAGGCCGTCGGGCGCCGCGCTGTCGCGCCCGGCGCGCGAGACCTGTCGGCGAACCAAGTCTAGGACATTTTCCGCCCCCATGGGCAGAAATTCAATGCGCCCTTCCGTTCAGGCGAATTCGATGACGCGTCGCAACGCGGCGATGAAGCGCGCGAGCTCGCCGGCCCCGTAAGGCTTCGCCGGCACCGCGCCCCACACCGGCCGCGGCCATGCCGCATCGTCCATCCGGCGTGCCACCACATGGACATGGAGCTGCGGTACCACATTGCCGATCGCCGCCACATTGAGCTTGTCGCAAGACGTGATGCTTTTGAGCACGCCCGCCACTCGCGCGATCTCGGCCATCAACTGCGCCTGTTCCGCCTCGGGGAGGTCGATGATCTCGGATGCGCCGGCGCGGCGCGGCACCAGCACGAGCCAGGGAAAATTGGCGTCATTGACGGCGAGCAGGCGCGACAGCGACAGGTCGCCCACCGGCACGGTGTCCTTCTCGAGCTGCGCATGCAGCGACCAGGGCAAGGCGTCGATCACCATGAGGCTGCGGGCGCTCCGGGCTTCCCGGCATCCGCCGGAAGATCCAACTTGGCCGAGTGTCGCAAGCCTTTCTTAACTTCGCACGCCATAATCAGCATCTCCCTCGCTCTTGGCGCGGCGAAAATCCATGCTCGAATCGCTGAAGATCTTGACCTCCAAGCTGGCCGGCATCGGGCCCGAGCTGCTTGTGAGCACCCTGCTGATGATCGCCATTTCCAGCGCGCTCTGCCTGTTTTCCAGCCAGGCCTGCAACCCGGGGCGAGTCTGGTGGCGCAATCCCGGGCTTTTGACCGACATCTGCTATTGGATCGTCATTCAGGTGCTTGCGCCGTTCATGCGCATGGGGCTGCTGATGGGATTGGCGGCGCTCGCGCTGGCCTTCGTGTCGCAGGATGCGCTCAACGATTACATCGTCAATGGTCGCGGCCCGCTGGGCTCGCTGCCGTTCTGGTGGCAGGTTGCGGCCTATCTGCTGCTGTCGGACTTCCTGCTGTATTGGAATCATCGCCTCTTTCACGGCGCGCAGCTCTGGCGTTATCACGCCATTCATCATTCCGCCGAAGACGTCGATTGGACGACCGCCTACCGGTTCCATCCGTTGAATCTGTGTTTCGGGCCGTTCCTGGTGGATGTGGTCATGCTCTATGTCGGCGTGTCGCCGGCGGTGCTTCTGTTCCTGGTACCGTTCCAGGTGACGGTCGCGGTCTTCGTGCACGCCAATCTCAATTGGACGTTCGGCCCGCTCAAATACGTCGTAGCGACCCCGGTCTTTCATCGCTGGCACCACACCTCGCCAACCGAAGGGGGCAACCGCAATTTCGCCCCGACTTTCGCGCTGTGGGACGTGCTGTTCGGGACCTTCCATATGCCCGAGGGGAAGCTGCCGCAAAACTACGGCGTCGACAATCCGCAGTTCCCGCGCGATTTCCTGCGGCAACTGGTCTTCCCGTTCAGGAGCCGTGATGCCGGAATGGGCGCCGTGATGGCGCGGCCGGTCACTGCGTCGGCATCCGCGAGCGGATCTGTTGGACCGCAGCCTGAATCTTGATCTCGAGCAGCTCTTTGCCGCGTTCGGCCGACGACCTTGCGGGATCGCCGATAATGCCCGTTGGCTGAAGGGTGAACGGCAGATCGCCGAGCCGCCGGAGATCGACGCCCTGCGGGTGCGTCGCCATCAATTCGGACGTGTCGATGAGGCTGGCGTGCTCTCCGATATCGGACCGCGTTTCGCCATGGCGCAGCAGCAACGCCACCTGGGCGGCATCGGAATAATAGGCATCGACGTGGATGACCTGGACGCCCTGGCGGGCCCATTCGGCATTGAGGCGCGCCGCCACCTCGGCTTGCGGGGCCTGGCTGCCGCCATGGTCGGCGATCAAGCATATGGTTCTGAAGCCGCCGGCTTTGAGGCTGCGGGCGATACCCTCGATCATCGATGCGTAGACCGTCTCCGGCACCCCGATCGTACCGGGGAACCGCATGTGGCCCGTCGGCGGGTCGTAATCCCCTTCCGGCACATAGGAGACCACGGGCGCCACCAGCGTATGGCCGAGCTCGGCCGCGATGCGCTCCGCCGTGTGGCGAACGATGTAGTCGTGCTTGCCCAACACCATGTGGGGACCATTCTGCTCGATCCCGCCGGCCGGCACGATCACCGTCGTATAGCCGTGATCGAGCGCCGAGCGCACCTCGACCCAGGTCATGTCCGCGAGATCGATCGTGTTGGGCAGAGGCGCCGTCAGCGGCCGATTGACGACCGTCAGCGCAATGGCCAGCCCCGCCAGGGCGCTTATGCCGAGCTTTCTGGCCGAAAAATAACGCATGTCGTCGCCAGTCCGAGCCAAGTCTTAGAGCCGTGTCTTCGAGCCAAGTCGCGATCCGTTGGGCGCCGCGAAGCCGGCCGGTTTCGATGCGAATCCGCCGCCGTCATGCATGGCAGGGATTTGTTAAGGTCCGCTGTGCGGAGGCATGCTACGGCAGCCAACGTTAATCGACCGTCAATGCTCGTGCGGCATTGCTGGACCACGTTGGTCTTGTCCCGCGTCCATGGCTCATGCCCGCACCATCCCGTTATCTCAATTTCGCCCTCCTGCTCGGCCTCGCATGGGCGGTGACCGCGGGCTTTCTGCTCGCCGAGCGGTGGCCGGAGATGGGCGAGCGCCTGTTCGACGGCGACGACGCCATGCGGCTCGTCCAGGTGCGGGAGTTCCTCGCGGGCCGCGGCTGGTTCGACCTGCATGAGGCTCGGCTCGCCCCGCCGACCGGTTACGACACCCATTGGTCGCGCCTGATCGACGCCGGGCTGGCGGGACTTTTCCTCGCCTTTCGTCCATTCGCGGATTTGGACCTGGCCGAACGGCTCATGCGCGCCGTCTGGCCGCTGTTGTGGCTGCTCGTCGCCATGGCGGGAGCCGCGGCGCTGGCGTGGCGGCTTGCCGGCCGTCAGGCTGCGGTGATCGTCCTGGTTCTGTCCGCCTGCGCGCTGCCGGCTTTCCAGCATTACAAGCCGGGACGGATCGACCATCACAATGTGCAGATCGCGCTTGCGTTGGCGGTGGTGGCGGCGACCGCATGGGCGGATCGCACGCGGCACGCCTCGATGCTCGCCGGAATGCTGACTGGCCTCGCCAGCGCGGTCGGCTTCGAGAGCCTGCCATTGCTCGTGCTGTGCGCAAGCGCGCTGGCGCTGCGCTTCATCTGGACAGGATGCGCGAGCGCGCGTTCGCTCGGGCATTACGGGTTGGCGGTGGCGGCCGGCGTGTTTGGGGCCTTCCTGCTCAATGTCGCGCCGGACCATTGGGGCCGCCCCGCCTGCGATGCTGTTGCGATCAATTGGGCCGTTGCCGCCATGGTGGCCGGTCTCGGCTTCTGGGTCGCGGCGCAGGCGCCACACGGGTTCGGGAGGGGACGATTTGACGCAGAGCCGGCCGCGCCTTCTGCCGGCCGCCCGATGCCGCAAGCCGGCGCCCGGGCTGTTACGATCGCGCTGGTCGGCGGAGCCGCATTGCTTGCCTTTCTGCTTTTCGAGCCGCGCTGCATCCGAGGTCCGTTCGCGCTGACGGACGATGCCGTCAAGGCGATCTGGCTCGACGACGTGGACGAGACGGTGCCACTGATCGCTTTCGTGCGCGGCTTTCCGGTCGTGGGCGCGTGGATCTGCACGTTTCCGCTGGTCGCGCTGCTGGCGGCCCTTTGGCTGGCGCGCCAAGGCGAGACACGGCGTGATTTCGGTTTCCTTCTCGCGGTCGCGGCGTGCCTTCTGTCCGTCGCGGCGACCTTCGGCGCCATGAAGATTTATGCCTATGCGATGTGGTTCGGCATGGCGCCGGTCGCCGCCTTGGCGTGCCGCCTGACCGTCTCGTCGGGCCTGCGCGCGTCGGTGATCCGGGTCGCCGCCATTGTGGCGCTCACCCCGACCGTGGCGACGACCGCGGCGCTCGCCATCGCGTTGGCGGCGGCGGGCGAGGATCCGGCGAAGCCGGGCGTCCCGGAACGGATGATCTGCACGCGCAACGACGCGTATGACGGCTTGGCGCGGCTGCCCCCGGGGCTGGTCGCGACCGACGTCAATTATGGGCCCTATGTGCTGGCGCTGACACCGCATGCCGTGGTCGCCGCGCCCTACCACCGGTTGCCGGCCGCCAGCATCGTGGCGGCCTACGCCATCTTCAGCGCGCCACCGGACGAAGCCCGCCGCGTCGCCGAATCCACCGGCGTTACCTATGTGGCGGTGTGCGGGCGCCGCACCTCGACCGGGATGGAGCCGGGCCCGGGCAGCCTGCGGGCGGAACTGGCGGGGGGTCGCGTGCCGGCCTGGCTCGAGCAGCTTCCCGAAACGCGTGGGGCGCCGTACGTGGTCTATCGCCTACGGCGTTGACGGGCGTGTTTCGGCACGCCCCTCGCCCGCGGAATGGCGGCGTGCCGGTGTGCGGCTTCGCGTGAAAAGCGGGCGCTTGCATTCCTGATCCGTTCCGCCGATATATTGGGCGGGAGGTTGGCGGTGGACGAGCCACTCGCCAACCGGGTCAGGTCCGGAAGGAAGCAGCCCTAACGAGCTCCGGTTCGGGTCGCTCGT
>DATBBS010000195.1:0-4272 GCA_036270895.1 Xanthobacteraceae bacterium | reverse complement strand
TACGAGGCCTGCGTGCTGCGGTTCCGTCCGATCATGATGACCACCATGGCGGCGATGCTGGGGGCGGTCCCGCTTGCGATCAATTTCGGCGAGGGCGGCGAGATGCGCCAGCCGCTCGGCATCGTGATCGTGGGCGGGCTTTTGGTGAGCCAGATGCTCACGCTTTACACCACGCCGGTGGTCTACCTCTATTTCGACCGGTTCCGTCTGTGGTCCCAGCGGGTGTGGCGTCGCATCGGGTCGCGGGGCGCGCCGCAGCCCGCGGAATGAGGCCGCGACCGCCATCGGGCCCATCTGCTTTCAATCGCTGCCCTTTCGCCATGAGAAGCGGGTGTCGCCGATCCGTCATGAAAAGATGCGACCACCTTCGGCCCGACGTCATTTCATATCCACATGCGCGCGGCAGCCGCAGATGTTCCACTTGACCGTGCGCGGGTTCGCTTGACATCGTGGCGGCATGTGCGGCTGCGTCGTCAAAAGGATCCCGGTTCTCGCAACCATCGCGCTCGTCGTGCTCGCCATGCACGACCCGGCGGCGGCGGCCGATGCCGTCGTGGCGTCCAAGGCCCCAGCCTACTCGCTCCCCTATGATTGGGCCGGCCTCTATGTGGGCGGCCATGTGGGTTACGGGCCGGGACACACGCGCGACACGGTATGGGATCCGGCGCCGATCACGGGCACCAACAGCTTCGGCGGCCTGATGGCGGGCCTGCATGCCGGCTACAACCATGTCCTGCCGTCGCGGATCCTGCTCGGCGTCGAAGGCGACATCACCGTTCCCAATTTCCTCGACAGCAGCCCGCTGATGGCATCGGTGCCGCGGCCCAATGGCGATCTCGAGCAGCAACTGGATTATGTCGGCACCGTGCGCGGCCGCGCCGGCTATGTGTTCGAGCCCTGGATGGTCTATGCGACCGGCGGCTTTGCGTTCGCGGGCTCGCGGATTCTCAATCCGTTGCCGGCCGGCGACGGCGAGAAGGCGCTGCGGGTGCGGCCCGGCTGGGTGGCGGGCGGCGGCGCCGAATATGCGTTCGCGCCGCACTGGTCCTTGCAATTCCAGTATCTCTACAGCCGCTATGGGTCGGCCGAAGCCGCCTTCCCGTCGGGCACGCGCTATGCCGCGACGATGGATCTGCACGAGCTGCGGCTCGGCCTCAACCGCAAGCTCGATTGGGCCGATGCCGGCGGGCCGGCAGGCCCGCAAGCCATTACCGAGCTTCCAACCTGGGAAATGCACGGCCAGACCACCTACATCCAGCAGGCCCATCCGGCATTTCGCTCGTCCTATATCGGCACCAACAGCCTGACGCCTTGGCCCGAGACGCGCAACACCTGGTCGAGCAGCGTGTTTCTCGGATTTCGCCTGTGGGATGGCGGCGCGCTCTATTACAATCCCGAGCTTCTCCAGGGCTTCGGTTTCAACGACACGGTCGGCGTCGCCGGATTTCCCAACGGCGAGGCGCAGAAATCGAATTTCCCCTACCCGCGCTACAGCACGTCGCGGCTGTTTCTGCGCCACACCTACGGGCTCGGTGGCGAACAGGAGAGCCTCGACAGCGCGCCGAACCAGCTGGCCGAAAAGGTCGACGTCTCGCGCCTCACCGTCCAGGTGGGGCGGTTCGCGGTGGCGGACGTGTTCGACGGCAATGCCTACGCCAAGGACACCCGCAAGGACTTCATGAACTGGTCGATCTGGGCGTCCGGCGCCTTCGACTACGCGGCCGACAAGATCGGTCTGGGCTACGGCGCGACCGCGGAGCTCAACCAGAAAAGCTGGGCGTTGCGTGCCGGCTATTTCCTGATGGACAAGCAATCGAATTCGAATGATTTCGATCCAAAGGTCTTCCAGCGCGGCGAATACGTGCTGGAGCTCGAGGAGCGCTTCTCGCTGTTCTCGCGTCCCGGCAAGCTGCGGACGATCGCCTGGCTCAACAGTGCCTTTTCGGGGAGCTATCGCGAGACCCTCGACAATCCCGCCCTCGACCTCGACATCGCCCAGACGCGCCGCGGCCGCGTCAAATACGGCTACGTCTTCAACCTCGAGCAATCGATCACCGACGACCTCGGCGTGTTCGGGCGCTGGAGCTGGAACGACGGCCGCAACGAGATCATGGCGTTCACCGACATCGACCGCAGCCTCTCATTCGGCACCTCGATCAAGGGTACGGCCTGGGGTCGGGCCAAGGACACGGTGGGCATCGGCGCCGCCATCAACGGCCTGTCGCCGGATCACCGCGACTTCATCGCGGCCGGGGGCCTTGGCCCCCTGATCGGCGATGGCCAGCTCAATTACCGGACCGAGCGGATCCTGGAGACCTATTATTCGGTCGCGCTGTTCGACGTCATGAGCCTGACTTTCGACTATCAGCTGATCGTCAACCCGGCCTATAACGCCGACCGCGGGCCGGTCTCGGTTTTCTCCAGCAGGCTGCACGCCGAATTTTGAGGCCAAGGCCCGCTGGCGGGTGCCGCGGGCGCCAAAACCCCTTGATTTCGCCCCACCGCCCGGGCATCTGGGGCCGGGGGCACCCAACCTCGTTCAATTCCCTTTGTTTTAACTGTCAGCGGTATATTTTTACATATATATCCGGCGGAACGAGGAAACGCCTCTAAAAGAGGGAGTGTGAGTTGAGCGAAGACCTGACCGGGCCCCACCAGACGGGGCCGGCCCTGTCGTGGCGGCTGCAGGCCTTGGCCGCGCTCGCGCTCGCTCTCCTCGCGGCCGGCGGCGTCTTCCTGTTGGTGCGGGAGCCGCAAAGCCTCAAGGGCGCCGATTCCGAGATTTCCAGCCAGTCCAAGCGCGCCCAGCATTTCTATCACCCGACCGACGCCGAATGGGCGACGCTGACGGTCGAGCCCGTGCAGCAGCAGGCGTTCCGCACCGAGCACGTGACCGAAGGCAAGATCGCGGTCGACGAGGACCGCTCGACGCCGATCTTCTCCCCTTATGCGGGACGCGTGACCAAGCTGCTCGCCCGGCCCGGCGACAGCGTCACCGCGGGCCAGGCGCTGTTCACCATCGAAGCGACCGACATGGTGCAGGCGCAGAATGATTTCCGCACCGCCATCGCGGGCGCCAACAAGGCACGCTCGCAGCTCAACCTGGCGCAGATCGTCGAGAAGCGGAACAAGGATCTGTACGAGGGCAAGGCGGTCGCGCTGAAGGAATGGCAGCAATCGCAAAACGACCTGACCGCGGCACAGAACGACCTGCGCTCGGCCGAGACCGCGCTCGAGGCGGCGCGCAACCGGCTGCGCATCCTCGGCCGCACCGACGAAGAGATCACCGCCTTCCAGGAACAGGGACGCATCAGCGCGGAGACCACGATCTTTGCGCCGATTGCCGGCACGATCGTGCAGCGCAAGGTCGGGCCCGGCCAGTTTGTCAACGCGGGCGCCAGCGACCCGGTCTTCGTGATCGGCGACCTCTCGACCGTCTGGCTCACCGCCTATGTGCGCGAGACCGAGGCCGGGCGCGTGCGCGTCGGCGAGGATCTCCAGTTCACCGTGCTGGCCTATCCGGACCATGTCTTCACGGCCAAGCTCAATTATGTGGCGACGGCGCTCGACCCGACGAGCCGGCGGCTCCTGGTGCGGGCGACGATCGACAACCCGGGCGCCCTCCTCAAGCCGGAGATGTTCGCCAATGTCGGCATCTTCACCGAGCAGGACCTCGCCGGCCTCGCGGTCCCGCGCGAGGCGCTCATTTATGAAGGCAGCTCCGTGCGCATCTGGGTCGTGCATGAAGACAAGACGATCGAGCTGCGCCAGATCAAGACCGGCCTGACCAACGGCCGCATGATCCAGGTCCTCGAAGGCATCAATCCAGGCGAGCGGGTGATCACCCGCGGCAGCCTGTTCATCGACCGGGCGGCGAGCGCGACTTGATTCTCATCGGCGCGGCAATCGGGCCATGACGGCATGAATGCAATTATCGCTTTTGCGCTCAAGCATCGCCTGCTGATGCTCGCGCTGTTCGTGGGTGTGATGGCCGGAGGGGCGCTGGCGTTCCGCCAGCTCAACATCGAGGCCTATCCCGATCCGACTCCGCCGATGGTCGACATCGTGACGCAAAGTCCCGGCCTCTCCGCCGAGGAGATCGAGCGCTACATAACGATCCCGATCGAGACCCAGACCGCCGCCATCAAGAATCTGCGGGTCATCCGCACCATCTCGCTCTACGGCCTCTCCGACGTGAAGCTGCAGTTCACCTTCGACTACACCTATGAGGAGGCGCTGCAGCAGGTGCTCAACCGGTTGAGCTCGCTGCCG
>DATBBS010000194.1:0-5505 GCA_036270895.1 Xanthobacteraceae bacterium | reverse complement strand
TTCCGGTTCGAGTTTCCCACCAGCATCACGCTCGGCGGCGACCTGCCGACCGGGCTCGCCTGGCACTTCGCCGCGATGTGGCTCTTGGCCGCGAACGGCCTCGTCTATGTGGGGCTCGGCCTCGCCTCCGGCCGCTTCCGCGCCAAGCTGTTTCCGATCCGCGGGCGCGACATCCTGGCCGATATGGCGGCGGCGCTGCGCGGCAAGCTCGCCCATGACGATCTCGCGGTCTACAACGCGACGCAGAGGCTGCTCTACCTGGGCGTGATCCTCGCCGGCGTGGTGATCGTGCTGTCGGGTCTCTCGATCTGGAAGCCGGTCCAGCTGCAATGGCTCACCGCGCTGTTTGGCGGCTATGACGCCGCCCGCTACGTCCATTTCTTCGCCATGAGCACGATCGTGCTGTTCCTGGTCGTGCATGTCGTGGTCGCGTTGCTGGTTCCGAAAAGCCTGCGCGCCATGATCATCGGCCGGTAGATTCCAGAGCCGGGAGAACCCGATGCCTCGCATCCGCAAGATCATCCCCGGCGTCGATCCGCGGCTCCTGATCAAGGACGCCGCCAAGCTGCTGCCCGATCCGTCGCGCCGCCTCTTTCTGCGCGGCGCCGCGGGCCTCGGCGCCATCACGATGCTCACCGGATGCGACATCATCGACAGCAACGCGGCGGACAGCGCGCTGGCGATGATGTCGCGCTTCAACGACCGCGTGCAGGCGCTCCTGTTCAATCCGAACACGCTGGCGCCGACCTATTCGGAACGCGACATCACCCGGCCCTTCCCGTTCAACGCCTATTACGACGAGGACGAGGCGCCCGAGGTCGACGCGGAGACCTACCGGCTCGAGGTCGGCGGCATGGTCGACGAGAAGAAACCGTGGACCCTGCAGGAGCTCTACGCCCTGCCGCAGGAAAAGCAGATCACCCGCCACGTCTGCGTCGAGGGCTGGAGCGCGATCGGCTCATGGACGGGCGCGCGGCTGTCGGATTTCCTCAAGCGGGTGGGGGCCGACACGCGCGCGAAATATGTCTGGTTCCAGTGCGCCGAGGGCTATTCCAACACCATCGACATGCCGACGGCGCTGCACCCGCAGACCCAGATGACGTTCCGCTTCGCCGACGAGACGCTGCCGCGCCGCTATGGCTTCCCGATGAAAATCCGCATTCCGACCAAGCTCGGTTTCAAGAACCCCAAGCACGTGATCGCGATGCACGTCACGAATAAGGACCTCGGCGGCTATTGGGAGGATCGCGGCTACAACTGGTTCAGCGGGCTCTGACGAACCGGCGCCGGCGCGCTCAGGCGGATTGGCGGGTTCCGGGACATGGAACCGCGACCTGCGCGATGATTCTGTGACACCTGCAATCGACCCCTGTCTATCAGCCGCCTGACCGGTTATCATCAGGTATCGACTCACCGTCGGCGGCCGGCCGGAATGCAGGAGACGCATATGCTGGGCAACTTGGTAAACCGTGTGCGCGATCAAGGTCATGAGACACCCGCCGCACCCGCCACACGCGTTGCCGTACCACCAGCGCGGCCCACGATCGATCGGCCGATGCCGAAGACCGAGGCGGCCGCGCGGCTGGAAGCTGCCATGCGGTCCGACCCGGTCGCCAAGCCGGAGACGATCTCCTCCATCGGCTCCGGCATGGCGATGACCGGTACCATCGTGTGCGACGGCCCGATGCAGATCCACGGCCGCGTCGAGGGCGACCTGCGCGCGACCGAAATCCTGATCGGCGACAGCGCCCATGTGGAGGGCAACATCGTGGCGCAGGAGCTCACCATCCGCGGCCACGTCAAGGGCACGATCCGCGCGGTTCGCGTCAAGCTGCAGGGCAACGGCACGGTCGAGGGCGACATCTTCCATCGCTCGCTGGCGATCGAGGAGCACGCGCAATTCGAGGGCTCGTCGCACCGGGTGGAAAATCCGATGGAAGGCGCCGCGGCCGCACCGGGGGCGCCGGCGCCCGGCACATCGTCGCCGTCATCGGGCACCTCGTCGCGGGCGCAGCTCAAGGGCATGCTCAAGCCGAACCTGGAGGCGCTCGCCCAGGTGCCGCCCGCCACGATCAACACGCTCAGCAGCTGAATCCGACGCGCCGCCAGAGCATGATCCCGAAAACCGGGCACCGGTTTTCGGGAAAGATCATGCTCCAACAATAGCGTTCAGGCCACGAGAAGCAGGCCGACGCCCGCGACCGTCAGGGCGGCCCCCATGGCGATGCGAATTTGATTCTCGATCGCCTGGAGCACGAGCGCGCTCGCCGCCACCGTCACCAGCGGATAGGTCGCGACCAGCGGCGAGACGAGCGAGACCGGCCCGCGCGCCAGCGCCGCATACATCAGCAGAACCGCCAGTCCGTTGCACAACCCGACGCCCGCAAACCAGACGGCTGCGCGCCGTGAAGGGGTCGGCCGCCACCCGCCGGTACGCCGTCGCAACGTCAGCACGACCACCACCGACGAGACCACATATCCGATAAGGGCCGCCGCGAATGGGCTCGGCCAGACCGCAAGTCCGAGCTTGATCACGGGCTGGACGAAGCCGCGCAGCGCCGCCGCCGCGAGCGGCAGGAGCATATACCAGGACCTCCAGCCGGCGATCTGGTTTCGCGCCGGCGCGGTCAACGCCGCGATCCCGGCGAGAATGACCGCGAGGCCGAGAAGCTGGCCGACACGAAGGGGCTCGCCGAGCAAAAGGAACGCGAGCAACACCGCGAATACCGGCGCAAGATTCCCGAGCGAGCCGGCGGTCACCGGCCCGAGGCGGCGATTGGCCTCGAAGGTGATGAGGGTCACGGCCGCCGGGAACAACAGACCGACGCCCGCAAAAACCGGCACGGCCGCCCATTGCGGCGGGCTGCCGGCGAGCCCGAAGGGCGCCGCCAACACGAACAGCAGCGTCGAGGTCGGAATGCTGATGGCCGCGCCGGCGGACGGGGTGGCGTCACGCAGCCCGAGCTGCGTCAACGTCAAGGCGAAGCCGAAGCACAAGGCGGACGCCAGCGCGAGGACGACCGCGGCGCCGGGCATCCATCATTCCCGGTCTTCGCGCCGCACCTCGGTGATGAGCCGCGCGCCGCGCTGGAAGGTGATGTAGTCCCAGGCCCAGGTGAAGGCCACGATGAAGCGGTCGCGCACCTCGACCAGGAAAAAGATGTGCACCACGCTCCAGAACAGCCAGCCCAGAAACCCCGTGAGCTCCATGCGGCCGAGCTTCACCACCGCGGCGTGACGCCCGACGGTGGCGAGATCGCCCTGATGGCTGTAGCGGAACGGCTGCGATGACGCGGCGCCGGCGATCCGCGCCGCGATGAGACGCCCGGCATAACGGCCCATCTGCTTGGCGGCCGGCGCAATGCCGGGAATCGGGCGCCCGTCGGGGCGGGTCGCCGCCGCGGTGTCGCCGACCGCGAAAATTTCCGGATGGCCCGGGACCGACAGATCGGGCGCGACCAGCACGCGTCCGGCGCGGTCATGTTCGGCGCCGAGCCATTGCGCGGCGGGCGACGCGACGACGCCGGCGGCCCAGATGATGGTGCCGGCGTCGATGCGGCCGTGGTCGAGATCGACGCCGCGCATGTCGCAGCCGGTGACGCGCGTTTGTGTCATCGCCTCGATGCCCTTGGCGGCGAGCGTGCGCAGGACATAGCCGGCCAGGCTCTCCGGAAAGGCGGGCATGACGCGCGGCCCCGCCTCGATCAGCACGATGCGGGCGGTGCGCGGATCGATGTTGCGGAAATCCTTGGCCAGCGTCTGGCGCGCCACCTCCGAGATGGCGCCCGCCATCTCGACGCCGGTCGCGCCGGCCCCGACGATCACGAAAGTGAGCAGCCGGCGGCGTTCCTTCTCATCCGTCGCAAGCTCCGCGCGCTCGAAGGCGATCAGGATGCGGCGCCGGATGCGCGTCGCATCCTCGATGCGCTTGAGGCCCGGCGCCGCCTCGGCCCATTCGTCGTGGCCGAAATACGAATGGGCGGCGCCGGTCGCGAGCACCAGATAATCGTAAGGCACGTCGATTTCGTCGGTGTGGACGATGCGCCGCGCGGTGTCGACGCCGAGCACGCCCGCCATCAGCACCGTCGCGTTGGCCTGCCGGCGGAAGATGTGACGGATCGGCCAGGCGACGTCGGCGGGAGAGAGCGCCGCCGTCGCCACCTGATAGAGCAGCGGCTGAAAGCAGTGGTGGTTCTGCTTATCGACGATGGTCACCGCGACGGGCGACTTGGCGAGCGCCCGTGCGGCTTCGATGCCGCCGAAGCCGGCCCCCACGATGACGACCTTTGGGCGCTGCTCGGGCATGGGGCGCGCTATTTCGCCTCTTCGACCCGCGTGTTCGTCGCCGGGCCTTCACCCACGATGAGGAGGATCGCGTCCTCGTCCTTGGCGCCGTCCCAGTGCACCTGCTTGCCGAAATGGGTCACGAAGGTGCCTTCCCGCATCGGCACCGTGTTGGCGGGATCGAATTTGTTGCCGGTGCCGACCCACCAAGTGCCCTTGAGCACGGTGATGAAGCGGTCATTGGGATGGAAATGCGGGCGGCTGAAATTATTCCCCGCGAGCCATTTGTTGATCACGATGTAGAGGCCGGGCTTGGTGGGATCGCCGGCCAGCACCGCGCTGCGGTTCCCGCCGGTGCCCGTCCATTCGATCTGGTCGGGCAGCTTGAAGATCACGGCTTTCGGATCGATCTCGGCGGCGCGCGCGGCGCCGGCCGCCCACACGATGGCGCCCACCGTGATGGCGCCGACCGCGATGGCGGCCCCGGCCTGCCTGAAACAGGACGTCTTCGAGGTCCTCAAACCGAAACTCATGGCGCTTCCCCTGTGTTGGATGGCCCGGCACGGCGGCCGAGATTGCGGGAAGTCTCGCCGGACCCGACGCCTTAGTCCAGCCGGTCGGCCGGGCATCCCGCCTTGCCAAGTCGGGCCTCGCGCTTTAGCAATCCGCGCAGTTTAATTTCCTTTTGTCATGGCCGGGCTTGTCCCGGCCATCCACGCCTTGATTGCCGCGCGGCCGCAAAGACGTGGATGCCCGGCACAAGGCCGGGCATGACGAGGGCCAGCGTAAAAGGCATCCCGATATGGCCACCCACAAGCTCCTGCTGCTTCCCGGCGACGGCATCGGTCCCGAGGTGATGGCCGAGGTGAAGAAGCTCATCGGCTGGATGAACGCGCACCAGATGGGCACGTTCGAGACCGAGGAGGGCCTGGTGGGCGGGTCCTGCTACGACGCCCATGGGGTCTCGGTCACCGACGAGACCGTCGCCAGGGCGCAGGCCGCGGATGCGGTGATCTTCGGCGCGGTCGGCGGGCCGAAATGGGACAAGGTCCCCTATGATGTGCGCCCGGAGGCGGGGCTGCTGCGCCTGCGCAAGGACCTCGCGCTGTTCGGCAATATCCGCCCCGCGATCTGCTATCCGGCGCTCGCCGCCTCCTCGAGCCTCAAGCCCGAGGTGGTCGACGGGCTCGACATCATCATCGTGCGCGAGCTCACCGGCGG
>DATBBS010000193.1:0-16298 GCA_036270895.1 Xanthobacteraceae bacterium | reverse complement strand
TGGGCCCCTCCAAAGGTCGGCGCAGCACAATAGTGGCCTTAGCCAAACAAACCGTTAAGGCGTGGCGGGCACCCGCCTAGCCCACGCCATACTTCTCGAACAGGTCGGGCGCGAAACGCAGTCCCAGCCCGGCCCCGGCCGGCACTTTCATCTCGCCCTGCTCCGGCATTGGCGGATCATCGAACAGGCGCCAGGTCCATGGCATGTATTCGACCACGAGTCCGTTCGGCGCCGCCGCGACCAGGTGGACATGGATTTCCGGCAGCAGGTGACTGACCACGGGCCGGTTGAAAGCCTCGGCCATGCCGGCGATCTTCATCCATGGGGTCACGCCGCCCGCGCGCAGCAGGTCGATCATGACGATGTCGACCGAATGATGCGTCAGCGCCTGGCGGTGCGGCGTGATGCCATAGAGATATTCGCCCCCACAAACCGGCGTGGTGAGCGCATCCGCGATCTGGGCCAGCCCCTGCCAGTCGGTGGCCGCGGTGGGGTCCTCCAGCCAGGCAAGACCAAGATCCTCGATCCGGCTCCCGATCGCGATGGCCTCGTGCACGCTCCAGCGCTGGTTGATGTCGACCATCAAGGCGACGTCCGGACCCACCGCGTTGCGGATGACGCGCATGCGCTCGATCTCCTGCGCGGGCGTGAGGCCATCGACCGCCATCTGGGTCTTGATCTGGCGGAAACCCTTCTCGACCAGCGCGTCCGCGGCGCGTTCGATCTTGTCCAGCGGCGTGGTGCGCATGAGCGCGCCGCTCGCATAGGCGGGCACGCGATCGCGCAGACCGCCCAGCAGGCGCGCGAGCGGAACGCCGAGCGCCTTCCCGCGGATGTCCCACAGCGCGATATCGATGGCGGACAGCGCCAAGGCTGCGATGCCACCCGGTCCGCATGGCGCCGCTGCGGCGCGCAGCTTGGCGGTGACCTGCTCGGTGCGCAGCGGATCCTCGCCTGTGACGAGCTCGCCGAATTCCTCGACCGCAGCATGAAGCGCGCGCATGAGCTTCCCGCCGAACGCCGTGATCCCGATGCCCTCGATGCCCTCGTCGGTGAGCACCCGCAGGGTGAGGAAGTCCCGCATCATCGCCGGATAGGGGGGCGCTCCCACCAGCGGCTCTTCCAGCGGAAGGCGTACCAGCTTGATCTCGACCTTTTGAATCTTCATCGTGCCCTCGAACGCGCGGCCACTGCCATCAATCGACGCGCAATTTCTTTAGAAGAGCCTGATCCGGCTCGATGCCGAGGCCGGGACCTTGCGGAAGCGCCAGAAATCCGTCGACCGGTTCATACCAGTCGCCGAACGGACTTTCGGTGAGATCGCAATAGAGCCGCTCGATCATCGGGGCACGCGAAAGCGCGGCGCTGACATGCGCCGTCGCGATCAGGCCCGGGCCAAAATAGGCGGAATGCGGCGCGACCGCCACGCTCGCCTGGTTGGCCAACGTGAAGATGTCCCGCATGATGGAGATTCCGCCGATCTTGGCGACGCTCGGCTGGATGAAATCCACCGCCCGGGTGTCGATCAGCCGTGCAAAATCCGTCGGCGTCAGAACGTTCTCGCCGATCGCGACCGGAACGCCGCCGGCGCGCACTTCCGCCGCGGCGCGGAAATCTTCCGGCGGCCAGACCGGCTCCTCGATCCATTTGAGGCCGAGTTCGCGCAACGGGGCGATCGCCGACAGCGCTTCCTGCAAGGTCCAGGGCGCGTTGACGTCGACCATCAGGGCGCCGCCCTCATGCTGCCGCAACAAACGCGCGGCGGCGGCGATTTCGTCCCGACCGGTCTCGTGCACCTTGAGCTCGCTGTATCCGCGGCCGATCGCCTCCTGGCAATAGCGCGTCACGAGATCGGTGTCGCCATACTTAAGCAGGCTCGCATAGGCCGGAATCTTGGTGACCGGCGCGCCGCCAAGCAGCCGATACACCGGCATATTCGCGATCTTGCCGAGAATATCCCAGAGCGCGATATCGAGACCGGATAGCGCGTACATGACCGGACCCGCGCGCCCCACGCCGTAGACGCGCCGCATCAGCATTGCCATCAAACCCGAGATATCGGTCGGGTCGGCACCGATACAGGCCGGAGCGATCAGCGACTCCAGCAGCGATTTCACGGCCGGCCAGATCCGATGCGGGAATGCCTCCCCCCAGCCGACGATGCCGCTGTCGGTTTCCACCTTGACCAGCAGCGTCTCGAACGCCGCGCGTCCCTCGCCTGCGAATTTTGGCTGCGGACCGTTCAGCCGGAGCTGCTGGCGATACACGATGGCGGATACGCTGGTGATCTTCATGACGCTTGGACCCGATCCATCCGAAAAACGCAGAGATTCGCCATCCCAACCGCCATCGGCAGATGCCATTCCCGGCCAAGCCTATCATGGACCATAGCAGTCGCTAGAGACGTGAGTTGGGCATAGTATTGTCGGCGAACGGGCATCGGGTCCGTGTCGGCTTTCGCCCGACATGCGCCAAGCGGGCGCCAAAAAACCACCAATCGGGAGGCACCACCATGCCGAAGAGAAAGTCGACGCGGCTTCTGAACCGGCGCGAGGCAGTCGCGACCTTGGCGAGCGGCGCCAGCCTGCTGGCGGCGCCCGCGATCGTCGGCGCCCAGACCGCGCTCAAAGTCGGCTTCGTGCAGCAGCGGGGGCTTCTCTATTTGCCGGTTGACCTCATGGTCAGCGGCGGCGTTCTTCAGCAGGAGGCGACAAAACTCGGGCTCGGCAAGGTCGAGGCGACCGCGACCACGCTCAACGGACCGGGCCCGGTCGTCGACGCAATCCTGTCGGGCGCCGCGGACTACGGCACCGTAGCGCTGCCCTCTCTGCTGACCCTATGGGACAAGACCCGTGGCACCCCCAACGAGGTCAAGGCGATCGGGACGGTGTCGAACGGCGCCATGACGCTCTACACCGTCAATCCCAACGTCAAGACGATCGCCGATTTCACCGAGCGGGACCGCATCGCGGTGCCGACGGTCGGGATCTCGTTCAACTCGATGATGCTGCAGATGGCGGCGGAGAAGTTGTGGAACGACCCGCACCGGCTCGACCATCTGACCGTCGGGCTCGGCCACCCGGACGCGGTCACGGCGCTCTCGGCCGGCTACGACAAGGCCATCATCACGGCGCACATAGGGGTGCAGCCCTACACTGATCGCGGGCTGAAGCTGCCGGGCGCCCACGTCATCGCCGACAGTCGCCAGGTGTTCGGCGGACCGCTGACGCAGATCACGCTGATCGCGAGCAAGCAGACCAAGGAGAAGAATCCGACGCTTTTCAAAGCGGTCGCCAATGCGCTCGAGCAATCGATCAAGCTCGCCAGCGCCGACAAGCACGCGGCGGCGGTGCTGTGGAAAAACGTCCAGAAAGCATCAGAGAGCGTCGACGAGCTGGTGGCGCAGCTCAACGACCCCGGTTTCGAGTTCACCTCGCAGCCGCACCGCATCGCCTTTTTCGCCGCCTTCCTGAACCGCATCGGGACCCTGAAAACGAAGCTCGGCGATTGGAGGGAACTGTTCTGGGAGACGGCCCATAATCAGCAGGGCGATTGACGCAGGCAGGCCGGCGACGAGCGCGGACGCTTCGCGCGACCTACTTGGCGCGCCGATAGATGTTCATCGCGGTGGCCGGACCGTCGCGCGCCGCCGCCGGATTGGTGTTGCGGAACTCGTCGGCGGACAGCGCGTCGATGGTGCGGGTCTGCTTCACGCCCTCCAGGTTCGGAAACGTGCTCGCCTCGATATTGAAGGTGACCGTCTTCTTGTCCTCGTCGACCGTGTAGGTTCCGAACAGCGCGAGCGTTCCCTGCACGATCGCCTTGTTGTCGGCATCGCTGCCCGCGAGGCGGTTGTTGGAGGCGATCTTCGGCAGGTCGCCGGAGACGTGCACCTGGCTGAAATGACCGTCGGCCGTGAAAATGATCATGCCCTTGGGCTTGTCGCCGAACGGCAAAGTCTTCTTGCCGTCGGCCGTCACCACTTCGGCGATGACAAAATTCCAGGTGCCGACGAGCTGCTCCTGGAGGGTCTTGGCGGCCTGCGCCTGGGCCGCACTCGAAGCGAGCCCGAATGCCAGCGTTGCGAGAACCAAAATCACTTTCAACGTCTATCCTCCTTGTAAAAGGTAAATCGGCAGGGTGGGCAAACGGAAGCGATACGGGCCTGTCCCACTTCCGGGCGACGTGCCCGCGCGCACAACACTAGCAAATTATGATAAGGTCTCTCTACTGATCGAACCGTGTCGGCACGTGCCGCCCCGCACACGATTATCGCAAGGACCGCGATGAACGAACGCGTTGCACCCACCATTCCCTCCGCGGCCGACCGCAAGCCGGTGACGGACCTGCGTGCCTGGCTCGACGTCCTGGCGGGGAGCGACAGGCTGGCGGTCGCGCGGCCGGGCGTCAGCCTCCGCTTCGAGCTTGCCGCCATCGCAAAAAAACTCGACGGCGAGAAGGCGACATTCTTTCCGCGCCCCGATGGGCATGCAATTCCGGTGATCTCCGGGCTGACCTCGGACCGCGGCTGGATGGCCGAGGCGATGGGGGTCACCAACGACCGCCTGCTCGCGACCTTCCAGGACGCCGCGCTCAATCCCCTGCCCTGGCGCGAGGTCGCGACGGCGCCCGCCCAGGAGGTCGTGCATCGCGAGGTCGATCTGGCGCGGCTGTTGCCCATTCCCGTGCATAACGAGCTCGACAGCGGGCCGTATATCACGGCCGGCCTGCTGATCGCCCGCAATCCCAAGACCGGCGCACAGAACGTCACCATCCACCGCCTGCAGCTGAGCGGGCCGAGCCGGCTCGGCGTCCTGCTGTTGCCGCGCCACACGCTGCGCTTCTTCCAGATGGCGGAGGAAGCCGGCAGCGATCTTGCGGTCGCGATCGTGATCGGGGTCGATCCGCTCACGCTGCTCGCCTCGCAGGCGATCGCACCGCTCGATTTCGACGAGCTCACCGTCGCGGGCGCGCTGCACGGCCGGCCGCTCGAGGTCGCCAAATGCCTGACCAGCGACATCCGGGTGCCGGCCCATGCCGAGGTCGTGCTCGAAGGCCGCATCCTGGCGCGCGTGCGCGAGATGGAAGGCCCGTTCGGCGAGTTTCCGCAATATTACGGCGAGCGCGCCGAGCAGCACGTAATCGAGATCGGCGCCGTTACTCACCGCAAGCAGCCGATCTTCCACACCATTCTGGGCGGCGGCATCGAGCACCTGCTGCTCGGCGGCATTCCGCGCGAGGCTACCATCATGGCGCATCTGCGCCGCAGCTTCCCGGGCGTGCGCGACGTGCATCTATCGCGCGGCGGCACCTGCCGCTATCACCTCAACATCCAGCTCGACAAGCGGCACGAGGGCGAAGGCAAGAACGTGATCATGGGGGCGTTCGGCGCGCATTACGACATCAAGCATGTGGTGGTGGTTGATGCCGACGTCGACATCCACAATGCGGCCGAGGTCGAATGGGCGATCACCACGCGCTTCCAGGCCGACCGCGATCTCGTGGTGGTGTCCGAGGCGCAAGGCTCCAAGCTCGACCCGTCGAGCCGCAACGGCGTGAGCGCCAAGATGGGCTTCGACGCCACCATCCCACTGGCGTCGCCCGCCTTGAAGTTCAAGCGCATCGCGGTGCCGGGCGAGGAGGCGGTCGATCTCGCCCGGGACGTCGTCGCGGCGGACTGGCGCAAGGCGATGAAGTGACGCGTCATTGCGAGGAGCGCGAAGCGCGACGAAGCATCTCCACCACGAATCATGCGCAAGTGGAGCGAGATTGCTTCGCTTCGCTCGCAATGACACGGAGAATCAGAGCTTATCTTTGAACTTCGGCTTGCGCTTCTCGCTGAAGGCCGCGATGCCTTCCCGGTAATCCTCGGTCAGGCGCAGCTTCTCGTAGGCGTGGCCTTCGATCTCCAGGCCGACCCCGATGCCGGAATCGTAAGCCGTGGCGAGCACGCGCTTGATGGTCTTGAGCGCAAGCGGCGACATGGCGACGAGCTTGGCCACCACCTCGTCGATCTCGCGGTCGAGCGCCGCCGAATCCTCCACCACGCGGGTGAGCAGCCCCCACGTGAAGGCTTCGGGCGCGGGGATGCGGCGGCCGAGCATCATCATGTCGACGGCGCGGGTGAGGCCCGCGATGCGCGCCACGCGCTGGCTGCCGCCGCTGCCGGGAATTTGTCCCAGCGTGACCTCAGGAAGGGCCAACAGGGTGTCCTTGGTGGCGAGCCGGATATCGCACGCCATGGCGAGCTCGAGCCCGACCCCCATGGCATATTTCTCCATCGCACAGACCACCGGCTTGGGGCAGCGCTCGGGCGCCGCGATGTTCCAGGCGAGATGCGACATGCCGTCGGGCTCGATGTCGGGGAAAGCCTTGACGTCGCCGCCCGACGTATAGGTGCCGTTGGCGCCGCGGATGACGACCACGCGCACGTCCGGATCCTGGCCGAAGGCCTCCATGATGGCGCTGATCTGGCTGCGGCCCCGATAGGACACGATATTGAGCGGCGGCCGGTCGAGGATGAGCCAGCCGATCTGCTTCTTGGCGTCCACCTCATAGCGCAGCCCGTCGAGGTCGCGCAGGATCGACGCCCGCATGTCGGCATAGTCCTTGGCCATGTCAGTTCCTTCTCGTTACGCCGTAGGGTGGGTTAGGCGCGGAACGCGCCGTAACCCGCCGAAGCTTCGCCAGGCACGCGATGGGTTTCGCTCCGCTCAACCCATCCTACGAACAACGTCATTTTTCATATCCTCTCGAATTCCCCGATGCGCAGCTTGCGGCGCAGCAGCTTGCCGGAAGCCGAGCGCGGGATCGCCTTGACGAAGACGTAGTCGCGCGGCCGCTTGAAGCGCGCGAGACCGGTCTTGAGGCAGGCGGTGTCGATCTGCTCGCGCGTCACCTCGGGCGACACCGGCTCCACGTAGGCGACGACGCGGCTGCCCAGACGCTCGTCGGGCACGCCGATCACCGCCACGCTGGCGACGCCGGCGCAGCGCGCCAGCGCGTCCTCGACCTCCTCGGGAAAGATGTTCTCGCCGCCGCTGATGATCATGTCGTCGACGCGGCCGACCACGTAAAGCTCGCCGTCCTGGTCGAACTGGCCGAGGTCGCCGGTGCGGTACCAGCGGTTCTGGATTGCCTTGGCGTCGGCATCGGGCCGCTTCCAATAGCCGGTGAAGGCCTCCGGGCTCGCCATGCTGGCGACGATCTCGCCGGGCTCGCCCGGCGGCAGGTCCGTCTCGATCTCGTGGCGGCGGCCGGGATCCGCCGGCACCACGCGGATCACCTGGTTGAGGCCGGCGCGGCCGGCGCAGCCCGGCTTCTCGCGCAGATGATCGCAGATCGTGAAGGTGTAGATCTCGCTCGAGCCATAATGGTTGATGAAGACGTCGGGCCGAAACCGCTCGAGGCAGTGCTCGACCAGGACCGGCGTCATCGCCATGCCGGCATAGCCGAGTCGCGACAGCGAGCCGAGCTCGTGCCGGGACATCGCCGGATCGCGCACGATGTCGTGGAACATGGTCGGCACCAGGAAGAGGCTCGACACGCGCTCCGCCTCGACCTGCCGCAGCAAGCCGGCCGGCGAATATTCCGGCATGCAGACGAGCTTGCCGTTGACCAGCGCGGCGGCCAGCATCTTGCGCACCCCCATGGTGTGGAACATCGGCATGACGCAGAGCGAGGACTCGCCCATGCGATGGAGATGATGCGCGACCTGGCTCACCCCGGCCGCGAGCTCGGCGCGATGCGAGCGCGGCACGCCCTTGGGACGGCCGGTGGTGCCGGAGGTATAGAGCATCAGGCAGGTCGACGCGTCATCCGGCGCCGCCGGGCCGCCGACCGGCCTCTCCTCCAGAATTTTCTCGAACCGGACGCCGTCGCCCTTGCCGTCAGCGGCGACGATCTGGCGTTTCGGATCGATGTTCAGCCGCGCGGCCGCGTCGGCCGACGAGCTTCCGGCCGCGCCGTCATAGGCGACCGCCGCCGCCTCGCAATCCTCGAGACAATAGGCGATCTCCTCGAGCGAGCCACGCCAGCTGATCGGCGTGAAGATCAGGCCAAGCATATGGCTCGCCCAATAGAGCGTCGCCATCTCGTAGCGGTTGCGCATGATGACGGCGAGATGATCGCCCGGCTTTAGCCCCCTGCGCAGCAGCGCGCCGGCGGCGGCGCGGATCTCGGCGTCCCACTGCGCGAAGGTGCGGCGGCGCTCGCCGTCGACCACGGCTTCGGCGTCCGGCCGGCGCCGGACCGACACCGCAAAAGCGGAGCCCAGGTCCATGATCAACCTCCGCGCAACGTCGCGGCCGCGTCCATGATCGCAGCCACGATGCCCGCATAGCCGGTGCAGCGGCAGATGTGACCGGACAGCATGTCGCGCACCTCCGCGTCGCTCGGCGCGCTATTCTTGGCCAGAAAATGCGTCGCCGACAACAGGATGCCGGCGGTGCAGAAGCCACATTGCAGCGCGTGATGGCGGACAAAGGCCTGCTGCAGCACGTTGAGGGTGCCGGGGTCGGCCAAGCCTTCGACGGTGGTGAGCTCCGCGCCCTCCATCTGGACCGCGTAACGGGTGCAGCTGCGCACCGCACGCTCCGCCACCAGGATGGTGCAGGCCCCGCACACGCCGTGCTCACAGCCGACATGGACCCCAAGAACCTGCAGCTCGTGGCGCAGGAAGTCGGTGAGCAGCATGCGCGGCTCGGCAAAACCGGAGCGCGCCTTGCCGTTCACCGTCACGGTGATGCGCTGCTTCTGCTCCGGCGCGATACGGACGCTCATCGGACACCCACGCGCTTCTGCCGCGCCGCCTCGGCGGCCCGCACGACCACGCGCTCGGCCAGCACCTGCGACAGCGCCCGCCGATAGTCGGCGGACGCGCCGCGGTCGTCCATCGGGTCGACTGACTGGGCCGCATGGAGCGCGATCGCCTTGGCGGCGGCCGCGTCGGCCAAGCGGCCGACAAAACTGGCGGTGTCGACCGCGATCGGGCGATCCTCCACGCCGCCGAGACCGAGCGAAAGGCCAGCAATCCGGCCAGCGCCGTCGAGCCGCAGCTCGCAACCCGCGGCCGCGATGGCGAAATCACCGTGGCGCTGCGCAATCTCCTCGAAGGCGCAGCCGGCCTCCGGCGGCGTGCGCGGCCACTCGATCGCGACAATCATTTCGTCCGGCTGGCGCACGGTCGAGAGCGCGCCGGTGAAGAAGGCGCGCGCCGCCACCCTGCGCTCGCGCCGCTTGCCGCACAGCACCACCGTGGCGTCACTCACCACCAGGCACAGCGGAATTTCCGCGCTCGGATCGGCATGGGCGACTGAGCCTCCCAGCGTGCCCGCATTGCGGGTCTGGAAATGCCCGACCCAAGGCAGCGCGAGCGCCAGCAGCGGAAGCTCCCGGCGAGCGACGCCGGAGTCAAGCGCATCGGCCTGGATCACCGTCGCGCCGGTAACGAGGCGGTCACCGCGCAGCTCGATCCGGTCGAGTCCCGCGAGGCGCGAGATATCGATCACGGTCTTCGGCCGCACCATGCGCAGGTTGAGCATGGGGCCGAGCGTCATGCCGCCGGCGAGCACGGCCGCCTCCTCGCGCCGTTCGGATAAGACGTCGAGCGCCTCGCCGAGCGTATCGGGCCGGCAATATTCGAAGGCCACCGGCTTCATGGCGCCTTCCTGCCAAGCAGCGCGCGCAGCATGGCGAGCCAGCGCGGCATGGCCGGCCCGGCGCCCGGCGCGATCCGCCGTTGCAGCGCGCCGAAGAACTCGGCGATGAGCACGCGCGTGACGGTGCCGAGCAGGCGCTGGCCCACCGCCGCGAGTTTGCCGCCCACATCGGCGCCGTAAGTATAAGTCAGGCGCGTGCCGCCATCCTGCGGCGTCAGCGTCACTATGCCTTGGCCGGCCCCGAAGCCGAGCGCGCCCGACGCCTTGCCGACGAGCTGCACCGACACCGGTTCCTGCTTGTCGGTGAGCTCGATCTCCGCCGCGTAGAGCCCACGAATGCCGGCGACGCCGATCATCACCTCGGCGCGGTAGCGATCGGGACCGACCTGCTGCAGGGTTTTGCAGCCCGGAACGATCCTGGCGAGCTCGACCGGGTCGATCAGGCGGCGCCAGACTTCGGAGGGCGGAGCCGAGATCGTCACCGTCCCCTCTCCGCGCAGGCCGCCGGCGGGTTGTGGGGCTTGCTCGGCCCTGGCGACGGGTCGTGCCGATTTCGTGTCGTTCGCAAGGGCCCAGACCCGCTCCAGCGTGAGCGGCAGCGTGATGTCGTCGCGGCCGAGCGCGTCTGCGACCGCATTCGCGACCGCGGCGGGCGTGAGCATCGAGCTGCCGTCGCCCATGCCCTTGGCGCCGAGCGCGTTCATGGGCGAGCGCGTCTCGACATGTCCGATGGTGACCGGCGGCATCTCCATGACGGTCGGGCAGAGATAGTCGGCGAAGGTGCCGGAGAGAAAATTGCCGCCCTCGTCATAGGCGAGCTCCTCCATGAGGGCGGCGCCCAGGCCGTGGGCGAGGCCGCCATGCACCTGGCCCTCGACGATGCGCGGGTTGAGCTGCCGGCCGACGTCGTGCACCGACACATACTTGTCGATCCGGATCGCGCCGGTGGCGCGCTCGATCTCGACCGCCACGAGGTCGATCACGAAGCCATAGGTGACGGCCGACGCGATGCGGTCCTGCGCGTCGGGCGACGTCAGGGTCGGCGGCGACAGCGTGGTGCTTTCGTAGATGCCGGGCGAGACGCCAGCGGGTAATCCGCTCGGATTCCAGTGCGCCCGCGCGGCGATCCGGCGCAGCGGCAGGCCGCGATTGGAGCCGTCCGCGACCTTGGCGTAGCCGTCCTTGAGCTCGATCCTGTCGGGCGATACCTCGAACGCATCGGCCGCGATCAGCCGGATCGCATGCGCCACCTTGTCGGCGGTCTTGGCAATCGCCCCGACCACGACGGCGGCGAAGCGGTTGGAATAATTTCCCGACGCGATCGACCAGTTGCTGGTGAGCGTGTCGATCTCGGTTACGACGTCGATATCGTCGGGCGTGAGGCCGAGCTTGTCGGCGACGATCTGGGCCGCGACCGTCGCATGCCCCTGCCCGTTGGGCGTGCTCGACAGCCGCACCGTCACGCTACCCGACGGGTCGATCGACACCAGCGCGCTTGCGTGCGCCCCTGACTTGGGATCGGTCTTGGCGCGCTCTTCCGGCGTCTGGGCGAGGCCCACATAGGCCATGTTGGAGCCGGAGGGCTCGATGCCGGCGCAGAGCCCGATGCCGTAGAGGCGCCCCTCTGCTCGCGCCGCCTCGCGCCGGCGCAACAGGGCGTCGTAGCCGGCGAGCCGCATGAGTTCGTCGAGCGCCGCCGCGTAATCCCCGGCGTCCAGGATCGAGCCGGCCGGACACGCGTAAGGAAAGGCTTCCTTCGGCACGAAGTTGCGCCGGCGCAGCGCCGCCGGGTCCATGTTCAGCCGGCGCGCCGCGATGTCCATCAGGCGCTCGAGGGCAAAATAGAATTGCGGCCCCCCATAGCCGCGATTGAGCCCGATGGGAGTCTGGTTGGTGACCACCAGTTCGTTGCGCACCGCGATGTTGCGCACCGCATAGCAGCCGTTGCAGGCGCTGTGCATGCGGTAGACCGAGGCCGGCTCGGGCGGGCGCAGATAAGCGCCCATGTTCGCGATCGTGTGAAACCGCAACCCGGTCAGTTCGCCGTCGCGCTTGAAGGCGGCCGAGATCGTGCCGGTGCGGTCACCCGACGCCGAAGCCGCGGTGAGATGCTCGGCACGGTCCTCGATCCATTTGACCGGGACGCCCAGTGCGCGGCTGCAGGCCGCCATGAGCACGATATAGGACATCACCGCCTGTTTGATGCCGAAGCTGCCGCCGCTGTACGGCGGCGTGATCAGCCGCAGCCGGTTGCCGGCGACCTTCAGCGCCCCCGCCATCAGCGGTTGAAGCACGAAGGGGCCTTGGAAGTTCGACCAGACCGTGAAGCGGTCGGGCGCCTGCTCGAACTGCGCCACGACGCCGAAGGTCTCCATCGGGGTCGAAGCATAGCGCGGATAGGTGTAGGCGAAGTCCACCACGTCGTCCGCCTCGCGGAAGGCGCGATCGGGATCGCCATAGCGGAAGCTGCGCGTATTGATGGTGTTGGACTCGGCCTTGTCGTGCAGGAGCGGCGCGCCCGCCGCCTGCGCGGCCGCGAGATTCGCCGCCGCCGGCAGCGGCTCGTAATCGACCGCGATCAGCTCGCAGGCATCCTCGGCGATGTAGCGCGTATCGGCCACCACCACGGCCACCGGCTCGCCGACATGGCGCACCTTGTCGATCGCGAACGGATAGTAGGGCACGCCCGCGCGCACCACGCTCGGGATCGGCCCGACGGCGCTCAGCAACTGCGAGCCCGTCACCACGCCGACGACTCCGGGAAGCGCCAGCGCGCGCGTCGCGTCGATGGCGCGGATGCGCGCATGCGGATGAGGCGAGCGGAGGATGGCGGCGTGCTTGAGGCCCGGGACCGGCGCGAGATCGTCGATGAAGCGCGCGCCGCCAGACAGAAGCGCCTCATCCTCCTTGCGCGGAACGGCTTGGCCGACCCACGACTGATCCAACGGCTCGGCTGAACGCAACGGATTCCTCGGGTGTGTTCCGCTTTTTTCGGAATTTCCAAGCAAAGCTGCCACTGCGGATGCGCTTAAGCAAGCGCAGTCACAAACACTGAATCGTCATGCCCGCGCTCGTCGCGGGCATCCACGTCTTGGCGGCACATTCAGGAAACAAGACGTGGATGGCCGGGACAAGCCCGGCCATGACGAGTAGGTCGAGCACGAGCCCAGGCTCTCGCCAAACGATACTTCGCTTATTCCGGCCTGATGTTGTAGCGCTTGATCACGTCCGTCCAGCGCGCGATCTCGGCATTCACGAAGGTCCCGAGCTCGGCCGGCGACGAGCCGACCAGCTCAACGCCGATCGCCGCCAGCCTGTCGCGGATGAAAGCGTCCTGCAGCACGGCCGCGAGATCGTCATGCAGGCGCGTCACCAACGCGTCGGACGCGCTGGCGGGAAGAAAGATGCCGATCCAGGAGGCCGTATTGAAGCCGGGATGGCCGAGCTCGACGACCGTCGGCGTATCGGGCAGCAGCGGATGGCGCTTGGCGCCGGTCTGCACCAGCGCGCGGGCCTTGCCGGCGCTGATCGCCGGCGCCAGCGCCAGCACCGAGCCCATCATCATCGGCACATGCCCGCCCATCAGATCCTGCACCGCGGGTGCGGCGCCCTTATAGGGAACGTGCCGCAGCTCGACGCCGTAGAGCTGCTCGATGAGTTTCATGGAAAAATGCGCGACGCCCGCGCTCGCCCCGCTGGCATAGACCAGCTCGGTCTTTCTTGCCGCGGCCATCAGCTCGTCGAGCGTCTTCCAGGGCTGCGAGACATGCATTGCCAGCGTGTTCGGGATCGTGCCGACCAGCATGACGGGCCTGAAGGCCGTCACGGTGTCGAAGGGCAGCCCATAGAGCGCCGGGTTCACCCCGTGCGTATCGTAGGCGAGCAGGATGGTGCAGCCGTTGCCCGGCTGCTGCGCCACGTAGCCGGTCCCGATCGAGCCCGAGGCGCCCGGCCGCGCCTCCACGATGACGTTCTGCCCGAGCCGATCGCGCAGGCGCTCGCTCAGGAGGCGGGCGGAGATGTCGGTCGGCCCGCCGGGGGGAAACGGCACCACGATCTTGACGGCGCTCTCGGGGCAGAACGGCTCGATGGCGCCCGCGGCGGAGCCGGACGCTGCCAGCGCGAGCGCAATACCGCAGGCCTTGGCGGCGAGCGCCGCGTGAGCGAAACGTGATGCTTCCCGCAACCGTTCCATTGGCGAAGCTTTCACTGCCCGGCCGGCGCTATCGGCGACGTCCGCGGGCTGGCGCCATCCTATCAGATCGGCCATTCGGCGCAGCAGCCATGCGTGCCGTGAAGCCGGTTGACCGCAATTGCGAACCCGTGGATATCATCGCCCCCTTCTTGCGATCATAATCAAGACAGAAAAGACCGACAGGGGCACCCATGGAAAAGCTGATCATCACCGTCGCCTGCGATTCCCGCACCTCCTATCCGATCAATGATCTGTGCCCACCGCAGGAGGACATCGCAGGGGTCGCCCAGCAATACATCGACGGCATCAATGCGGGCGCCGCCATCGCGCATATCCATGGGCGGCGCACGCTCGAAGAGTCGATGCAGGCCGACGGCAAGCAGGTATCGAAAATCCACCATGAGGGCTGGAAGCAGCTGCAGGAGGCGATCCTGGAGAAGACCGCGCCGGTCATGCAGTTCGGCGTCGCCAGCGCCCGGCTGGAAGAGAAGGTCAAGCTGATGGGACTCGGGCCCGACATGATGGCGGTCGCCTTCAATGCCCATGACGAATATTTCAACCCCGATCCGCAATTCGCGCCCAAGCGCATGATGGCGATCCATCCGGTCGAGGAACTGCTCGCCTACGCGAAGGCGGCCGAGCAGCACAAGGTCACCCTCGAGGTGGAGAGCTTTCACACCGGCGCCTTCTGGAATCTCGAATTCATCCGCAAGCAGGGTTACCTCAAGAATGCCTACACCACGCTGTTCCTCGGCTGGCCCGGCGGCACCTGGACGCCGCCGACCGAGAAGGCGCTGATCTACATGGTCGACCACCTGCCGAAGAACTGCGTCTGGAACGTGAGCGTGATGAATCCGCAGAAGCAGTGGGATCTGCTCTCGCTCGCGGTCTCGCTCGGCGGCCATGTGCGGGTGGGCTACGAGGACAATCCCTATATCGCGCCCGGCGAGCTCGCCAAGAACAATGCCGTGCTGGTGGAGCGGATGGTCAAGATCGCCGAGGGTCTCGGCCGCGGAGTCGCGACGCCGAAGGAAGCCCGCAAGATCATCGGCCTCGCGCGACAATAAGGCGGGAAGCCGGACGCATGACGTTCCTCCATGCCAGTCATTGCGAGCGAAGCGAAGCAATCCCGTTTGCTTGCGCATGCGGCGGTGGCCAAGATTGCCGCGTCGCCCTTCGGGCTCCTCGCAATGACAACTTCCCCCCAATGAAAACGGTCAGGCACACCATCGTGTTCGCGCTTGCGTTCCTTCTCGCCGGGCTCTGCGGGGCAGCACCCGCCCTCGCGGCTTGGCCCGAGCGGCCGATCCGAATGGTGGTGCCGTTCGCGCCGGCGGGCGCGAGCGACCTCATCGCGCGGGTGATCGGCATCCCGCTCGGCCAAGCGCTCGGCCAGTCCGTCATCATCGAGAACATGGCGGGCGCGAATGGGACGCTGGGCATCAATAACGTCGCCAAGGCGGAGCCCGACGGCTACACGCTGCTGGTGACCTCCAGCGTCTTCGTGGTCAATCCCAGCCTGTCGAAAGCCGCGACCTACGATCCCAACAAGGACTTCGCCCCGATCGTCGATCTCGGCGGCTCGCCCAATGTTATCGTGACCCGGCCGGATTCCGGCATTGCCGACATCCACGATCTGCTGACGCGTGCCAAGGCCCAGCCCGATTACTTCAATTACGCGAGCTCCGGCGTCGGCAGCATCACCCAGCTCTCCATCGAGCTGATGCAGCTGCGCACCGGCGCCCGCATGACGCATGTGCCCTATTCGGGCGTCGGGCCCGCGGTGCAGGCCGCGCTGTCCGGCACCACGCATCTCGCCGGGATCAACATCTCGGCCGTCATGCCGCACATCAAGGCCGGCACCCTCAAGGCGCTGGCCCAGACCGGCAAGGAGCGCTGGTTCGAGCTGCCCGACGTGCCCACGCTGGAAGATGCCGGCGTGCCCAACTCGGCGTCGGAGACCTTTCAGGTCCTGCTGGCGCCGGCCGGAACACCGAGGGACATCGTCGACAAGATCGCGCAGGCTGTGATCGAGATCCTCAACCGTCCCGACACCAAGGCGCGCCTGGCCGCCACCGGCTTCGCGGTCGCGGCGCGCGGGCCCGACGACTTGCGCCAGCGCATCGCCGGCGAGGTCGCGATGTGGCGCGAGGTCATCACGCAGTCGAAGCTCAAGGTCCAATGAGCGGCATGCATTTCGACACCATCATCATCGGCGGCGGCGCGGCCGGCTGCGTGCTGGCCAACCGGCTGTCGGCCCAGTCGGGCCGCTCGGTGCTGCTCATCGAAGCCGGGCGCGACACGCCGCCCGGCCACGAGCCTGCCGACGTGCTCGATACCTTCGCGTCCTCCTATTACAACAAAGCCTATATGTGGCCTGGCCTGAAATGCCACTGGCGCGGGCGGGCGAACTCGCCCGCCACCGCCTATGACCAGGCCCGCAT
>DATBBS010000192.1:0-2277 GCA_036270895.1 Xanthobacteraceae bacterium | reverse complement strand
GAGGTGGCGCGGGACTTCGCCGACGATGACCTGGTGTCGCAGATCATCGCCTTCATCCGTGCGGGACACCACCGGCCGCTCTGCCAGCCGGACCCGAAACACGCGGAATGAGCCACATGGCCGGGCCGCCGCGCCAGCAAGGTGTCCCTTCGCCGGATGACGACGCTCCGATCGCGCTGATCTGCGGCGGCGGGTCGCTGCCCTTCGCGGTCGCGCGGTCGCTCGAGGCGCGCGGCCGGCGCGTGCTGCTGCTGGCCTTCCGCCATTGGGCCGATCCGGACGCCGTTCTGCGGCATCGCCACGAATGGATCTCGCTCGGGCAACTGGGACGCGTCATGCGGTTGGCCCACGCCGAGGGATGCCGCGATCTGGTCTTCATCGGGACGCTGATACGCCCCTCGCTCATGCGGGTCAGGTTCGACTGGGTCACGCTGCGCGCGCTGCCCGGTATCATGCGGTCCTTCCGCGGGGGGGACGACCACCTGCTGTCGGGGATCGCCGGCATCTTCGAGCGTCACGGCTTCCGCCTGCTCGGCGCCCATGAGGTGGCACCCGACATTCTGGTGCCGGAAGGCGCATTGGGGAGCCGCCAGCCGACCGCGCGCGAGCGCCAGGACATCGCTCATGCGCTCGCGCTGCTCGCCGCCATCGGTCCCTATGACGTCGGCCAGGCGGCCGCGATCTGCGACGCGCGCGTGCTGGCGATCGAGGCGGCGGAGGGCACCGACGGCCTGCTCGACCGCGTGGCCGAGCTGCGCGCGTCCGGCCGCGTGCGCGGGCCGGAGCGCGGCGGCGTGCTCGTCAAGGCGCCCAAGCCCGCCCAGGACCGCCGTTTCGATCTTCCCGCTATCGGGCCGAAGACGATCGAGGGCGTGGCGCGTGCGGGCCTTGCGGGCCTTGCGGTGGTGGCGGGCGATACCGTGATCGCCGAGCCCGACCGGGTGGCGCGGCTGGCCGACGAGCTGGGTGTCTTCGTGGTCGGCCTGCCGGAACGCGGGACCGGCCCATGACGGAGCCCGCGCGGCGGCGCGAAGCCGCGCCATCGAAAATCTTCATCATCGCGGGCGAGGAATCGGGCGATCGTCTCGGCGGCGCGCTGGTGCAGGCGCTGCGGCGGCACGCCGGCCGCCCGCTCGAGCTCCACGGTATCGGCGGGCACGCGATGGCGGCGGCGGGGGTCGCGAGCCTGATTCCCATCGAGCATCTGGCGATCGTCGGCTTTTCGGCGATCCCGCGGCGGCTGCCGGCGATCCTTCGTTCCATCCGGGCCGCCGCCGACCAGGTGGTGGCGGCGCGGCCGGACGTGCTGGTGATCATCGACAGCCCCGATTTCACCCATCGGGTGGCGCGCCGGGTGCGGGCGGCGGCGCCCGATATTGCGATCGTCAATTACGTCTCGCCCTCGGTCTGGGCTTGGCGGCCCGGCCGGGCGCGCGCCATGCGGGCCTATGTGGACCACGTGCTGGCGTTGCTTCCCTTCGAGCCAACCGCCCATGAACGCCTCGGCGGCCCGCCTTGCAGCTATGTGGGCCATCCCCTCTCGGAGCAGGTCGCGGCGCTGCGCCCCGACGCCGCGCAGGCGCGGCGGCGCGATGCCGATCCGCCCGTCCTTCTGCTGCTGCCGGGGAGCCGCTCGGGTGAGGTCGCGCGCCATCTTGCGGTCTTCGGCGCCGCGGCGGCGCGCCTCGCCGACCGCCTTGGTCCCCTCGACCTTGTGCTGCCGACCGTTCCCCATCTGGTCGACCGGGTGCGGGCCGAGACCGCGACCTGGGCGGTGCCGCCCCGCATCGTGGTCGATCAGGCGGACAAATGGGCGGCCTTCCGCGTGGCCCGCGCGGCGCTCGCGGCCTCCGGGACGGTGACGCTCGAGCTTGCCGTCGCCGGCGTTCCGACCGTGGTCGCCTACAAGGTGTCGCTGCTCACCGAGCTCATCTATCGGGCGGCGGTGCGGGTGCCGACGATCGTGCTCGCCAACCTGGTCCTCGGCGAGAATGTCATGCCGGAGATCACTCAGCGCCAGGCGACGCCGGAGCGGCTCGCGGACGCGCTGGGGCGTCTCGTCGCCGACACCCCCGAGCGGCGAGCGCAACTTGCCGCCTTTGCGCGGCTCGACGCCGTGATGGCGATCGGATCGGCGCGGCCGAGCGATGCGGCCGCCGAGATCGTGCTGGATGTGGCGACGCGAGGGCGGCGCTAGCAAGCGCACACGTGGCACAGCAGCGGCCGTCGTCCTTCGAGGCTCGACGCTCCGCGTCGAGCGCCTCAGGATGACGGTCA
>DATBBS010000191.1:0-7995 GCA_036270895.1 Xanthobacteraceae bacterium | reverse complement strand
GAGCTGGGTCGCGGCCTGATAGTCCATGTTGTTTTGCGCGATCTTGAGCATCTCGTCCTCCAGGTTGACCGCGTTGCCGGCGGGCCGGACCTGGTACTGATTGTTGTTTCCCCGAAAGCTGGCCGCGTCGCCGAAGCCCTGAATATGGCCCGCGTCGGTGCGCGCCAGCTGCAGCGGGCCCGTACCGGGCGCGGAGAGCTCGAATTTCGGCTCGTCGAGATCTTGCGCCCGGAAATTCGGCGTGTCGGAATTGGCGACGTTCTGCGCCAGAACCTGTTGACGTTGCTGATGCCACTGCATCCGGGTCCGCAGCATCGCGAAAATCGGTATGTCGGAAATGGCCATGAGCCCTCCTCGCGGCGCGCTGGTTTTGCGTCGCTGGGCAGACTTTGCCGACCGTATGGTTAACGTGCGGTTAACTCGCGCCCGCCGCCCCGACGCCATAAAGCCGCCGCTCGGCCGCAAATCCGCCGTCCAGCCGCGAAACGCCCGGAAACGCGGATGTTTTGCGGCAGAACCCCGTTCCGTGTTAAGGATTCATTAAAGGCTTGCGCGGCAAGTTTTGCCGGGGCTGTTAACCATATTTCGCGGGCCGGATGAACGGTTCCCAGGACGCGGAGCGCGGAGAGAAACGATGTTCGAGGCACTTTTCGGCACCGAGATGCCGCTCGCGTTACGCTTCTTCATCGCCTTCGTGATCGTGCTCGCGTTGATCGGCGCTGCCGCCTATCTGGTGCGCCGCTTCGGCGCGACCGCCCTCAATGCCGCCGTCGCGGCGCGCGGCCGCCAGCCCCGCCTGGCGGTCATCGACGCCGCAACCATCGATGGGCGCCGCCGTCTCGTTCTCATCCGCCGGGACAATATAGAGCACCTGATCATGATCGGCGGCCCGACCGACGTGGTGATCGAACCCAATATCGTGCGTGCGACGTCGACGGCGCCGGCCCGCGAGACTCCGCCGGCGCGCGTGACCGGCGGCATCGGCGATGCGCTGCCGCGCGCCGTGCCGCTCGCCGAAGGAGCGATGTGGCCGCTGCAGCCGGAGCCGCGTCCGCAGCGCGCTTCGATCCCCGTGGACGAGGACGCCAACTGGTCGGTGCAGCCGGACCCGGCCCCACGCGCCGCCGCGGACATCGCACCGCGCGCCCCGGCCTCCGACCGCTTCGCCGGCGCCGCGCCCGATCTCGCGCGCGGCCCGGGCGAGGCCGACGCGCCCGCCGCGCCGCGCCGCAATGGGGAAGCGCGGCGTGCGGCGCCGCCCGCCCCGGTCCAGGCGATCCCCGAACATGAGGACCAGAACCTCGCCGAAATGGCCCACCGGCTCGAAACCGCGTTGCGGCCGCGAAAAGCCCCCGAGCCGGAACCTTCGCCGCCCCCCGCCCCGCGCCCCGAGGCCGCGCCGGCCGAGCCGAAGGCGGTCCGGCCCGAGCCTAAGCCGGCACCCAAGCCCGCCTTCGACAGCCTCGAGCAGGAGATGGCGAGCTTGCTCGGCCGTCCGTCAGGAAAAGCGTGAACCTCGCTCCGTCCAGCCGCCGTGTTCGTCTTGCGACGTTGGTGGCCGGAGTAGCGATCGTCATCGGCCTCGCGGCGCCGGCGGGCGCCCAGGACGTCAGCATCAATTTCGGCCAAGGCACGGGCCTGACCGAGCGCGTCATCCAGATGATCGCGCTCCTGACGGTGCTCTCGCTCGCGCCCTCGATCCTGGTCATGGTCACCTCCTTCACCCGGATCGTCGTCGTGCTCTCGCTGCTGCGCACCGCGCTTGGCACCGCGACCGCGCCGCCCAACACCGTCCTGGTCTCGCTTGCCCTGTTTCTCACCGCCTTCGTGATGGGACCGGCCTTCGAGCGGGCCTATGACATCGGCATCAAGCCGCTGATCAACAACGAGATCACGACCCAGCAGGCGTTCGAGCGCTCGTCCGAGCCGCTGCGCGCCTTCATGCTCAAGAATGTGCGCGAGAAGGATCTCACCTTGTTCGTGGACATGTCGCACGAGGCGCGGCCCGACAAGCCGGAGGATCTGTCGCTGCGGGTGCTGGTGCCGGCCTTCATGATTTCCGAGCTCAAGCGGGCGTTCGAAATCGGGTTTCTGCTTTTTCTGCCCTTCCTGATCATCGACCTCGTGGTGGCGTCGGTGCTGATGTCGATGGGCATGATGATGCTGCCACCGGTCGTGGTGTCGCTGCCGTTCAAGCTGATCTTCTTCGTGCTGGTCGACGGCTGGAGCCTGGTGGCGGGCAGCCTGGTGCAGAGCTACGGCACCTGAGCGACAAATTGACCCGCGGCCGCGCCGGCTGAGCGTAGCGAACCGGTCGTTGCCGGATGCTCCGGCGCTCGCGCTTGCTGGCCGGACCCGAAGGCCGCATTCACCGGCGCGAAGGATCCGGTCGCCGGATAACGCGCGCGCATATCGCGCAGGAACCCTTCGAGCGTATCGGCGGTAGCGACCGCGCGGGCGACTTCGCGGAAGTCCTCCGTGCTGGCGCTTTGCGGCGCGGTCGCGATCTCGAAGGCGCGCCGGTTCGCTCCCTCCGCCATCTTGGCGGCATATTTGCCGCTGAAGCGGTCGAGACCGAGCTTGTCCTCGGCCAGGGCGTAGCCCACGGCGGCGCGCAGCAGATCGCTGCGCTCCGTATCGTTGAGCGGCTGCCAGTCGCGCCAGCGCTCGCCGTAGAGCAGCTCGATCTGCTCGGCCGCCTCGCGCCAGCGCTTGGCCGACCACATGATGTCCGAGCGCAGCCGGGTCGCCACGCGCTCCTCGATATTCGCGATGATCTCGAGCGCGACCTGGTGGCGCCCGGTATCGGACAGGGCGCGCGCCTCGAGCAGCAGGCGCTGGTTGCGCAGCTCGTTCGAGAGCTCGGCGCTACGCGTCGTATTGAGGGTCGCAATCGCCCGCTCGGGCTTGTGGTTCATCAGGTAGATGACCGCGAGCCGCGTCGCCACCTGGGCGCGCGCGGCGCCCTGCAGCCGATGGTCGACCTGGTGCTGCAACAATTCGGTTGCCTGGTCCAGGAGGTCGACCGAAACCAGTCGATCGGTCATGCGGCGGATCATCTCGTCGCCGCGCCGGCCGATCGGCGTCAACTCACGGAAGTCGTAGAACAGGCTGAGCGCGTCGATCGCCGGCATGGCGTCGCCCTTGCCGGCCAGGAACAGCGTGTCGAAGGACGACGCCGCTTCGTCCTGGATCCGCCTCGTCATCTCGGAATTGGGGTGGGCCTTGAGGGCGGTACGCATCACATGGAAAGCATCGCGGTAGCGCGTCTCCTCGGTATAGAGCCGCGCCAGGATCTGCAGCGCCTCGATCTCGGTCTCGTCGCCGCGCCAGGTGGCGGTGAGCGCCTCGAGGTCGGAAATGACGTCGTTGCGCTGCAGATCGCCGAGCTGATAACGCAGCACGATCTCGCGCAGGCGGCCCTGCGCGGCGGCCGGACGGTTCGTCGAGTTCGCGGCCGCCCGATAGGCGGCGAGCGCGTCCTCGTTGTGGCCGAGGGCTTCGGCAAGCTTGCCATTGAGCACCGCCGCCACCGGCGCGAGTTCGGGCGGCACGCCGACCTGGTCCAATTCGTTGAGCTGGTTCGCGGCCGTCGCAAAATCGCGCGCCTCGACCGAGGCGCGCACCGCGTCCTTGAGCACGAGCCGCTGCAGCTCGATCGGCAGCGTCCCGAGCGCCGCTTCCATGCCGCCGAACGCCTCCCTGGCTTCCGCCCATTTTCCCTGCATGGTGTAGGCCACGCCGCGCCAGAGCTGCGCGTCGTTCTGCGTGCCGACGAGCGGATTGGCGAGGTCCTTCAAGGCCTCGTCGGTGCGCGACAGCATGATATTGGCGACGGCGTGCATCACGATGCCGGTGGTGTCCTCCGCGGAGGGGCGCTCCTCGCCGAGCGCCACATCGAGCACCGCCTTGGCTTCGGCATACATGTCGCGGGCGAGATAGAACCGCGCGAGCTCGAGGCGCGGGCCGGTGCGCTTGGTGTCCGGCGCGGCCGCGGCCGCGTTGAACAGCTTCATCTGTCGGTCGGTGAAATTGGCCTCCTGGTCGAAGCCCCACAGCTGCGCGTCGAACACGAGCGGACGAAAGCCGCCGGTGCGCTTGCTGATCGGGCCGCCCGACGACATGGTGAGCCCGCTCGGCCGCCCGAGCACGACCTTGTCGGGCGCGATCTCGACCGCAAGGTCGTCGGCCAGCGGCTGGATCACGACGCCGTGGGTCGAGGCGAGCGCGCGAAACTCGACGAAGGCCTGCTCCTTGAGAAAGCCGCGTGCCGGCCCGAGCGCGGTCACCACGAACAAGGTGTCGCCGACTTCCGGATCGTTCAACCGATGGATGGTGCGGGGTTCGTCGAACGGAACGACCGCGTTCGTGCGCGCCGCGCCGGTCGTGTTGCGCACGATGTTGAGCTGGCGCGTCGGATCGAGCACGACATCGCCGATGGTGACGGTCCAGGACGAGCCATCCTCGGCGAAGCCGGTGAGCCGCGGCCGCTCCAGCGCGATGCGCACGACCTGTCCGTCGCGCGACGGCAGGATCGTGGCGCTGCGGATCGTGTGGGTGCCGTCTTTGGCGAGCGCCGCAAGATCGATCTTGGCGGACGAATCGAACACCAGCCAGAGCGTATCGGCGCGACGAAAAACCGCCGCCGGCGTCGGCGCCGCGAACGGGAAGGTCAGCTTGAGGTTTTCGCCCTGGCGGCGCAGCCCCACGACGACCGGTCCGTCGGGATTGGCGGGCTGCACCATTTCGGTGCGCGGGCTCTCGGGCGGGGCAGGTTGCGCGGCGGCCGGCTGATCGGGCTGGGGCGCGGCGGGCACAGGTATGCTCGCGGGCGGCGCCACGGATGGCGGCGGAGCCAGGGCCGGCTCCGCCGGCGGTGGCGGCGCAGCGGGGGCGGCTTGGGCAATCGGCGCGGCTTTGGCCGGCACGGTCAGCGGCGGCTTCATCGCCGCCTCCCCTTCCGGCGCCTCGCGCGCGAGGGGCGGCGGATTGGTGGCCGGCGGGATCAGCTCGCTGCGGTTCTGCTTGGCGTCGATCGCCATGACGTCGAAGACGTAGTTATTGTCCTCGCGGAAGGTGCGGATGTCGACCTTTCCGATCAAGCCGAAGGTGACCGACGCGGTCTCGCCGTCGGTCGCGGTCTCGATCGATTCGACGGTCGGCGGCAACGCCGCCTTCGCACTCGCGAGGTCGAATTTGACCATGCCGTCGAACACGAGCTTGACCCGCTCCTGCGAGCGTTCGCTCGAGACCGGCATCAACTCGGGCAATTCGAACACATAGCGCGAAAACGTCGGCTGATGGGCGACCCGCACGCGTGCGAGCGGAACCGGGCGCGCGCGCGCGATCGCGCGTTGTTCTCGCTGCTTCTTGTCGGCTTCGCGCGCCCGCTTGGCGAGCTCCTCGACCACCTCCTGGGGCAGGCTGGGCGGGGCCGCGGTCCAGCTGTCCGGCAGCAGGTCGATGAAGAGCCGTTCCGCCGCCATCATCGAATTGACCGTCACCTTGCGGCCGAGCGCGATCCGCACCGCCATGCCGTCCGGATCGCTGCGTGCGGCGCTGATATAGCCCGACGCGTTGGTGGAGAGCCGATCGACCGGGGCGCTTACCTGGGTCTTGAAGCTGATCACCAGGATGCCGTTGGCCATGCGGACGTCGGCGTCGATCTCTTCGCTGAAGCGGAACACGATGCGGGCGTAGCCGCCGCTGGTGTTGACCGTAATATTGGCCTTGATCGGCTCGGCCTGCGCGGGGCGCGGCGCCGAAAGGCCGAAAAGGAGTGCCAGCGCCAGGACCGCGATCGCGCGCAGCGCGCGCCACGCGGTTGCGCGCGCGCGATACGGCGCGACGGCGGTTACTCGGGTATGCGTTCTGTCGGTCATGACGCGTACTGCGCCGGGTTCCATCGGGCGCAACTCGTCAACGCGCCTACGCGGTCACACTAAGCCCTCGCGTTTAATGAGGCGTTAATCCAATCGTAGATAAGCGCCGGTATTTCAACGACTTACGATGAAAACCCGGGAGATCGCGGCGTTTCCGGCGCGGCGCGCCATCCCCAACCTCTATTTCGCCCGTCCCTCGATCTTGGGCAGCTCGACCGGCGGCGGCGCGGACTCGGTGCCGCTGGCGCGGTTGGCGAGCTCGACGGTGAGCTTTTCGGCCATCTCGGGCTGCATCTGCGCCATGATGTCCGACATGCGGCGAGGGTTGATCAGCGTCACCACGTCGATCAGGACGCGCATCTCCAGCCGGTCGAAGATCTTGGCGGCGTCCTTCGCCTTCATGTTCTCGTACATGGTGACGAGACCCTTGAGCCGGGCCGCGTCAGCCTGCTTTTTCTGCTGCGCCGCGCCGCCGAGCTGCGACTCCATCCCCTTGATCTCGTCGACCCGCCCGTCGAGACGCTTTTCGGCCGACTTGAGCAGATTTTCGCGGATCTCGAGCTCGCGCGCCCGCGCGTCGAGCTCCTGGCGACGCTCGCCGAGCCGCTCCAGGATCGCACGTTCGGAGGGCGACGACACCGCATTGGGATCGAGCGTGATCAGGGTTCCACCCCCCGCCGGTTTTGCGTCGGCGGGCTTCACCGGGGCGGCGGCGCCGCCTTCGGCGGCTTTTTCGGTCTTTTTTTCCGGCGGCTTGTCGGAGTCGATCGAACCGGTCACGGTCACGTCCGGGACATTGAAGTTGTCCCATTCCCAGTATCTTTTCGCCGGCGGCTTGAGTGCGACCGCATCGGATTTGGCGGCCGTCTGCGGCAAGGCCGCGTCGGCATCGGCGACGACGCTCTTCGATCCGCTGCCGAAGTCGGAGGTCCCCAGCGTGTAACCGCCGTCGAGGATGATTCCGAGCACCTTCAGGCCGAACAGGCATGTGATCGCCAGCAAGACCACTGGAATCAGGCGGAACTCGCGGACGAACCGCATCATGCGGCGCGGCCGCCTATCCGCGAGCGGGCGCGTTCCGCGAAGGCCTGCGCGGCCGCCACCATGGCGCGCGGATCGGAGGCCGGCGCGGGCGCGGCCGGGGTTTCCGGACGGGTCGCCATCACGATCTTGCCCAGGCGGTCGAGCACCGACTCGCCGGCCACGAGCTGCCGGTCCATGTCGGCGCAAAAGCGTTCGGCCGTGCGCAGGCGCTCACCCAGATTCTGATCGCATTCGCGCACCGTCAGCTTGAATCCGGCGATCGCCCGCTCGGCGATTTCAGTCGCGGTGATCAGCTCGGAAATCGTCGCCTTGAGGGCCTGCTCGTCGGCCTTGAGCCGCACCAGGCGCTTGTTGAGCAGGATGCAATACCCGATCGTGACCAGGAGCAGGACCGCGACCATGATCTCGATGATCAATCCGAAGGCGTGATTCACGATGCGTCCAATCGGTTCGAGGTTTCGCCGGCCGTCTCGAACATGGCGTAAGTGGTGCGCGGCCGGCGCAAGGACTTTGTGACGCGCACGGCGACGCGGTCGCCGACGCGGCCCATGCGCCCTTCGGTGAGGGCCACGTCGCCGCAGCGCACCGTCACGATCGCGTCGGGCTTGATATCGAGGGGCAGCGTGTCGCCGACCTCGAGCTTCATGAGTTGGCGGAGCGGAAGCTTGGCCTCGTAAAGCACGGCGTCGACGCCGATCTCCGCCTGGCCGATCTCTGTCGCCAGATGTCCTTCCCAGATCGGATCACGGCCGAACTTCTCGCCCATGAACATCTGCAACAACACGTCGCGGATCGGCTCGATGGTCGCATAAGGCAGCAGCAGCTCGACGGTGCCGCCGCGATCCTCCATGTCGATGCGAAGCCGCACCAGGATCGCGGCATTGGCCGGCCGCGAGATGGCGGCGAAGCGGGGATTGGTCTCGAGCCGGTCGATGTTGAACTTGACCGGCGAGAGCGGCTTGAAGGCGAGCTCGGCGTCGGCGAGCACCACCTCGATCATGCGCTTGACCAGGCTGGTCTCGATCGTGGTGTAGGGCCGCCCTTCGATGCGGATCGCGCTCTGGCCGCG
>DATBBS010000190.1:0-2675 GCA_036270895.1 Xanthobacteraceae bacterium | reverse complement strand
CGCCGTGAAGCAGGCCGCCTGCAGGCCGAATTCGGACGAGTTGGCGAGCGCCAGCGCCGCCGCCAGATCGGCGACCGGCTGCACCACCACGACCGGGCCGAAGGCCTCCTCGCGCATCAGCCGGGCATCGCCCGGCGCAGCGGCGATGATCGCCGGGCCGAGAATGCAGCCGTTGCGCTCGGGCTTGAGCACCAGCTTAGCCCCCTTGGCGACCGCGTCCGCGATCATCTGCTCGACCCGGTCGGCCGCAGCACGGTTCACCATCGGGCCGACATCGGTCGTCGAATCGTTGGGATCGCCCACCTTGAGCTTCCTGGCCGCCGCCACCAGCGCCGCCAGGAAGGCGTCATAGACCGCCTGCTCGACGATCACCCGCTGGGCCGAGATGCATTGCTGGCCGCTTGCCTCGAAGCCGGCCGTCGCGATGCGCTGGGCCGCGTCCGCGAGGTCGGCATCCGCACACACGATATTGGCGGCGTTCGACCCGAGCTCGGCGACGAATTTCTTGGCCCCGGCCGCCCGTACCAGGTCGTTGCCGGCCGCCGTGCTGCCGGTCAGGGTGATCGCCTGCACCAGCGGATGGGCGGCGAGCGCCTTGGCGGTCTCGCGGCCGCCGGTCACGACATTGAACAATCCATCCGGAACGCCGGCCTGCTTGAAGGCCTCGGCCAGCATCACGGCGACCTCGGCGCCCGGCGGCGAGGGCTTCACCACCACCGCGTTGCCCATGGCGAGCGCCGGTGCGACCTTCTGGGTCACCATGTTGGACGGCGCATTGAAGGGCGTGATGGCGGCAACGACCCCGTAGGGAATCCGGGTCGTGAAGCCGAAGCGGTTGACGCCGAGCGCGGTCAGGTCGAGCGGCAGCACCTCGCCCTGCATGTGGGGGAGCTGGATCGCGCAGGCGCGCAGGAAGGCGCCGGAGCGTTTGTGCTCGAAGGTTGCGGCGCGTTTGGGCTTGCCGAGTACGCGGATGAGCGCGGCGACCACCGCGGGCTCGATCTTGTCCACCGCATCGGCCGCCGCCATGAGCCATTCGACCCGCTTGGCCGTCGTCGTCTCCTGATGCGCCAGATAGGCCGCATGCGCGTTGGCGACCGCTGCATCGACCGCGGGCGCGTCGGCGTCCACCATGTCGGCCACGATGCTCTCGTCCACGGGCGACACCAAGGGGGCGAGCGTGGCGCCGGGAAAGTCCTTGGACTTGCCGCCGATCCACGGCAGCACGCGCAGCCTGTCACTCATCGTCATTCTCCCGGTCGTGGGCGGTTGCCCGAGCAGCGAACCTCATCGCCTCGCCGCCGCGGCACGCCGCAGGGCCGCGCCGGCTTCGCTTTGGCAATAGATGAGGATCATTTCGGTGATGTGGACGAGCCAGGCCTTGCGGCGCGCCTTGGCGGTGAAGTCGATGCCGAACGCCGCATTCAGCGTGTATTGGTTGGAAATGTAATGGTAGGCGAGCGACGACAGCGACAGATAGAGCGTCACAGGGTCGATGTCGGCGCGAAATATTCCCTGCGCGGCGCCGCGGCGGAGCACCTCGCGGATCGTGTCGACCAACGGATCGTAAAGCGAGCGGATACGCTTGGAACGGCGGGCGTGCCGGCCCTTGTGCAGGTTCTCGTTGTTGAGCAGCGCGATCGCTTCGCTGTTCTCCAGCAGGGCCGAGAAGGTGTGGGCGACGAGCTGGCGCATCGCTTCGGCCGGATCGCTGCCGCGGATGGCGAAATCGCGCTGACGGGCGCGCAGCGCCTCGTACATGCGTTCGAGCACCGCGATGAACAGGCCCTCCTTGCTGCCGAAATAATGGTAGAGCATGTTCTTGGCCAGGCCGCAGCGGCGGGCGATCGTGTCGACGCGCGCGCCCTCGTAGCCGCGCGCTGCGAATTGCGCGGTGGCGCAAACGAGGATCCGCTCGCGGGTCTTCTGCGGGTCCGAGCCGGTCTTGCGCACGGCGCCTACTCGATGCGCACGCCGGCGGCCTTGACCACCTCGGCCCACTTGACCCGCTCCGCGCGTGCGAAGCCCGCGAAGGCGTCCGGCGTCATTGCGGCGGGCTCGCCGCCGACATTCTCCAGGGCGGCTTTGACGGCGGGATCGCCGAATATGCGTTTCACCTCGGCGGCGATCTTGTCCACGATCGCGCGCGGCGTCGCGGCCGGCGCATAGAGTCCCTGCCAGCCGGTGGCCTCGAATCCCTTGATCGTCTCGCCGATGGTGGGCACATCGGGCGCCGCCGCGACGCGTTCCGGCGTGCTCACCGCGACGGCTCGCACCTCGCCCGCCTTCGCGAGCGGCCAGATCGTGGTCATGCTGTCGATCGCGAGCTGGATATGCCCGCCCATCATGTTGTTCATTTCTTCCGACGTGCTGCGGAACGGCACATGGGTCATCTGCGTGCCCGTCGCGAGCTGAAACATCACCGCGGCGAGATGCGACGACGTGCCGTTGCCGGATGATCCGAAGTTCACCTTGCCGGCGTTCTCCTTGAGGTAGTCGACCAGCTCCGGCACGGTCTTGGCGGGCACATCCTTGTTGACGATCAGCAGGTTGGGCAGCCGCACCAGGAGCGAGACCGGCTCGAAATCGCGTTCCACATCGAATGGCAGCTTGGCATAGAGCGAAGGGTTGATGGCATGCGTGCTGACCGTGCCGATCAGCAGGGTGTAGCCGTC
>DATBBS010000189.1:0-24265 GCA_036270895.1 Xanthobacteraceae bacterium | reverse complement strand
GCAAAGGCGCAGGCCTGGGTCAAGGAATACGGCGGGCGCAGCGCGCCGACGCCGAAAGAGGCGGCGCACGGCCAGGACTTCGTCATGTGCTGCGTCGGCAACGACAGCGATCTGCGCAGCGTGACGCTGACCGCCGACGGCGCCTTTGCCGGCATGGCGAAGGGCGCCGTGTTCGTCGACCACACCACCGCATCGGCGGAGATCGCGCGCGAGCTTTACGCCGCGGCGAAGAAAAGCGGATTCGATTTCATTGACGCACCGGTGTCGGGCGGACAGGCGGGCGCGCAGAACGGCGTCCTCACCGTGATGTGCGGCGGCGATGCCGAGCCGTTCGGGCGCGCCGAGAAGGTGATCGCCGCCTATGCGCGCGCCTGCAATCTCATGGGTCCGCCCGGCTCCGGCCAGCTCGCCAAGATGGTCAACCAGATCTGCATCGCCGGGCTGGTGCAGGGCCTCGCCGAGGGCATCCATTTTGCGAAAAAATCCGGGCTCGACATCGAGAAGCTGATCGCCACCATCTCCAAGGGCGCCGCGCAGTCCTGGCAGATGGAGAACCGCTACAAGACGATGGCGGCCGGCAAATTCGATTTCGGTTTCGCGGTCGATTGGATGCGCAAGGACCTCGACATCTGCCTCTCGGAGGCGCGCCGCAACGGCGCCAACCTGCCGGTCACCGCCCTGGTCGACCAATTCTATTCGGAAGTGCAGAAGATGGGCGGCAAGCGCTGGGACACGTCGAGCCTGTTCGCCCGGCTGGAGCGGTAGGTAATAGACCGCCCCACCCGCGGACTTCCTCCCGCGGAGCGCCCGAAAGGCCGCGTTTCGATGGCCTCATGGCGAGAAGCGCGCGTAGCGCGTTTCGAACCCCGGGCCATTGGCACCGATCTCGCCCAGGGCCCGGGACGATGCAGGCAGGTCAACATTGGCCGACCTGCCTGCACGTCCTCACGACGAGGCGCAATCAGATCGGCTGCCCGACGTCGATGCGGTTACCGTCGGGATCTTCGAACACGAAGGCCCGCAGGCCGTAGTCGTGATCCCGCAGGCCTTTGATGATGCGCAGCTCACGGCTCTGGCAGATCGCATGCAACGCGTCCACGTCATCCACCAGCATATGGGCGACGTTGAAGGGTGCCGCCTTGTGACGCGGCTGCAAGGTCAGATGCAGCTCGGCCTGGTCCCGCTCCAGGATCATGAATCCGACGGGATCGCCGTTTTCGAAGGTCTTCGTGAAGCCCATCACCTTCGTGTAGAAATCATGGGCCTTCGCCATGTCCTTGACGGGAATCATGGCGGCAATTCGCCCAAAGCGAATGCCGTGATCGCCGATGTCGTTCATCGCATAACCTCGGGTTTGGGAGGACGCCGTGGCGATGCGGACGGTGCCGACGCGCTCCTGCGCTCCCGGGTTTGAAGTCCTACGACGGTGCGTATGCCCGCATCATAGCAGCGGCGCCCGCATCGGAAAACCGGCGGATCATGCTCTATTTACAGACCTCTTTCCCGTTTTCGACGATGCACTTCTTCGGCGGGCCGGCCGGCCGCGCCGCTGCGGCGGGTGGTGGCGGTGGCCGATTGACCACGGGCGGCGGCGGCGGTGGTGGCCGCTGGACGAGAGCCGGTGGGGGTGGCGGCGGCGGCCGGTTCACCACGGGTGGCGGTGGCGGCGGGGGCCGGTTGACCACGACAGGCGGCGGCGGTGGCGGACGGTTCACCACCGGCGGCGGCGGCCGATTGACGACGGCGGGCGCTGGCGGCGGACGGTTCACGATCGCGGGCGGCGGCGGCCGATTGACGATCGCCGGGGCGGCGGGCGGCGGACGGTTGACGACCGCCGGAGGGGGTGGCGGTGGGCGCGTGATGGCCGGCGGCCCGCCGGGTTGCGGCGGTCCTGCGGGCCCGGTGCCCGGCGCGGCTCCCGGCGCAACACCGGGTGCGATAGCGGCGGCCGGCGGACCTGCGGGCCGAGGCGGACCACCGGGGCGCGGCGGGCCTCCGGGCGCGACGCCGGGCGCAACGGCGGCGGCCGGCGGCGGACCACCGGGGCGGATCGGACTGCCCGGCCGCGGCGGACCTCCAGGCGCAACGCCGGGCACGACACCCGGCGCAACGGCGGCGGCCGGCGGACCGGCCGGGCGAAGCGGGCCACCCGGCGTGGCGCCGGGCGCGGTGCCGGGCGCAATTGCTGCCGCGGGCGGACCGCCGGGACGGACCGGACCGGACGGCGGCGCTCCGGGCCGCACCGGCGCGCTCGAAGGCGCGACGGAAATTCGCTGGCCCGGCGTCACGCTCGGCACCACCGGAAGGGGCGCCGGCGCCGGCAGGATGCGCGCTCCACTGGCCGCGGGTGGCGGTGGCGGCGCAAGGCGCGAGAAATAGACCGGTTGCGGCGCGATCAGGACGGCCGGCGGCCGCTCGAACCGGCGCGGCGAGCGATAGAAATCGACATACTCGACCGGCTCGTAGGCCAAGGGGGGCGGCACGCCCAGAAATTCCACCGGCACGAAACCGGGCGGCGGCGCAAACGGGGCGGACAGCCGGCGCAGCCGGCGCTCGGCGTCGCCCGCATAGATGCCGTTCGGATAGCGCCGCAGATAGGTCCAGTAGGACTGCGGCGTGTTGATGTCGACCGCCCGCATCCAGGCGAGCGCCTCGCGCCGCGCGCGGATGATTGCCCAGACCTGCGGCACATAGGGCGAATTGGGATAGGCCTCGACATATTCCGCATAGGCCGGCAGGTCATCGCGTTCGATCGCGAAGGCATAACCCTCCTCCGGTCCGTAGTCGCGCATCGGACGCGGCCGGCGCAGCGGCGCCGGCGCAGGGACGGCCGCGGCCGCCGCCGGCGCGACCTCGCCGGGGACCAGCACCACCGGGTTGCCGAGCGCGCCCGCGTTCCAGGGCAATTGGCGCCCGTCGGTCAACTGCGCGACGCGCCCACGGATGCGAATGAAATCGTCGACGATATCGGCGCCCGGCGAGCGCACCATCTCGGCGATCGCGGTCGCGTAGGGGCCGTAGGGACCCGCCCCGTCCTCGAACACCAGCCCGGGCTCGGTCGCGTAGGCGATCACCATGCCGGGCGGCGCCTCGAGCGCCGACAGGCCGGGCGCGAGCCGCGCGTTGGCGATGCCGAAGGGCAGCCGGCGCGCCGCATCGATCGCCACGATCTTGGCCTGCGCCGGCACACCGTCGAGCGAGCGCAGCAGGTCGGACAGCCTTACGGTGTCGAGCGGGATCTCGTTCTCGCGATCGAGCCGCGCATCGGCGCCTGCGAGATAATTGTCGCCCTCGTAGGAAAATCCGTAGCCCGAGAAATACACGAAGGCGATCGCGCCGGGTCCTGCCGCCTCGACCCGGCCGACGAAATCGCGCACCGCGCGCACGAGATCGGGCTGACCGAGATCGGCGCCGTCGACGATGTCGAACCCGATCGAGCGCAGCGCCTCGGCCACCAGGCCGGCATCGTTGAGCGAGGTCGGCAACGGCCCCTTCGCGTAGGCGGCGTTGCCGATCACCAGGGCGATGCGTGGCGCGGGGGCTTGCGCGCGTCCTGGACCCGCCGCGGCCACGAGCGTGAGCACGGCGGACACCAGAATTGCGATGTGACGGAGCATCTGTTTTCCACCCGAATTTCGACCGAAGATTCGGCCGACCCCATGAGTCAAATACTGGCACATATTCGAGCGATTCTGCTCCCTAATTCGCGCCGAACCTGACACGCCACGCAATTGCCGTTGCGGCGTCGCAACAGCCGCGCCGAAACGGCGTCGGTGCTAGCGTTGCGCCGCGACCGCCGGGCGCGCCGAGACCTCGCGGTGCCAGCGTTGCAGATTGGTGAGTGCGGAGGGCACCGCGATCTTGGCCGGCTTCATGAAATCGACCGCGACCACCGCCGTGATGTCGGCGACCGAGAAGCGCGCACCCGCCACATGGGGGCGTTCCTCCAACTCGCCGTCCAGGAATTCCAGGAAGTCGAGCGCGCGCGGCTTGTTGGCCTCGCCCCAGGCGGCCACCTGCGGCACCTCCAGGGCCGCCATTGCGGGGTGCAGATGGCGGAACGCGTGCGACACCACGCTCAGCAGATGGAATTCCACCCGGCGCTGCCACATCTCGACCAGCGCCTGCTCGCGCGCGCCCTCCCCGAGCAGCGGTGGCGCCGGATGAAGCGCCTCGACGTAACGGCAGATGGCCATCGACTCGGCGATCACGGTGCCGTCGTCGAGCACCAGCGCAGGCAGCCGCTGCATCGGATTGATGGCGCGGAAGGCGGGCGATTTATGCGCCTGCGCGCCGAGGTCGATGGCTTCGGTGGGCAGCGCGATGCCCTTCTCGGCCAGAAAAATGCGCACCCGGCGCGGGTTGGGGGCCCGCCCGGAATCGACATAAAGCTTCATGCCGATGTCATCCCCGGACTCGTTGCTTTGGCTCGCATATTCCGTCCATGGCGGCGCACTCTCGGGCCGGCAGCGTAGCATGGCGCCCGGCCCGCAAGCTTTCATTAACCGGTTTTTCCGCGCCGGTAAGCCCGCCCTTAAGGAATTTGGGCGAAGTTCGTTTCGAGGCGCGCGTTCGGCCGGACTGGCCGCGGATTTACGGTCCGGCCGCGGGTCGTCGAGGGGGCGCGTTCGTTCCGGCTGATCGGCGTGCCGTTCGGCCTGAAGTCACGTGCGAATTGCGGGTGTGGGCGTGTCCGTCAGCGTAACTCTGTCGCCGAGAGAAGAGCGTGAAGCCGCTTTCGAGAAGCAGGCCGTCAGCCGCCGCCGCAAATCCGTGCAGCAGGTGCGCGAGGCGCGCGATCGGCTGACCTCCACCAGCGGCACCCGGCCGGCCTTCGACGCCGAGCTGCTCCGCCTGTTCGCGCAGAACCGGATGTCGGGCTCGCTCGTCATCCTGATGCTGGTCGGATCGATCGGTATCCTCTCGAGCTTCTGGACGGGCTCGCTCACGGCCGGCGTCTGGACCGCCGCCGTGCTGACGATCCACCTCATTATCCTTCTCTCCTGCCGTCGCTTCCTCGCCGAGACGCCCGACGCCGGCCAGATCCGCGCCTGGCGACTGCGCTTCATCCTGCTCGACCTGTTTTTCGGGCTCGCCTGGATGTTCAACCTGATCCAGCCGATCGGCGTGAACGAGAGCTCGGGCACCTTCAACCTCTTCGTGCTGCTGCTGCTGGTCGCGGTGTCGAGCATGCTGGCCTCCAGCCTGCCGGTCGCCGTCTTGGCGCTGACCTCGCCGGTCTCGATCGCGGTCGCGCTCAATTTCATCTTCATGGGGAGCGTCCACGGCTACATATTGGGCGGCATGGCGTTGACCGCGCAGTGCTATTTCGCGCTCCTCGCCTACCGGCTCTACACCTCGACGCTCGCGACCCTCGAGGCGCGCGCCGAAAAGGACGCCCTGATCGGCGAGCTCGAGCAGGCGCGGATGAAGTCGGACGAAGCCCGCCGCCGCGCCGAGGCCGCCAATATCGCGAAGTCGCGTTTTCTCGCCCAGATGAGCCACGAGCTGCGCACGCCGCTCAACGCCATCCTCGGCTTTTCCGAGGTGATGAAGAACGAAATCTTCGGCACCCATGCGGTGCCGGCCTACAAGGATTATTCCGGCGACATCCACAGTTCCGGCGTCCATCTGCTCGGCCTCATCAACGAGATCCTCGACCTTTCGCGCATCGAGGCGGGCCGCTACGAGCTCAACGAGGAGGCGGTGACGCTCACCGCCACCGTCGAGGAGTGCCATCATCTCCTCAAGCTGCGCGCCAAGAATCGCGGCATCACCATCCACGAGATGTTCGAGCCCGAGATGCCCCGCCTCTGGGCGGACGAGCGCGCCATCCGGCAGGTCTGCCTCAATCTCCTGTCGAACGCGATCAAGTTCACGCCGCAAGGCGGCGAGATCTGGCTCAAGGTCGGCTGGACCGCCTCCGGCGGCCAGTATCTGAGCGTCCGCGATACCGGGCCGGGCATCCCGGAGGAGGAAATCCCGGTCGTGCTCGATACCTTCGGCCAGGGCACCAATGCGATCAAATCGGCCGAACAGGGCGCCGGTCTGGGGTTGCCGATCGTCAAGCATCTGATCGATCTGCACGGCGGCACCTTCGTGCTCCGATCGAAGCTGCGGGAGGGCACCGAGGTCATCGTCACGGTGCCGCCCGAGCGGGTGATGTCGGCGCTCGAGCCGATACCGGAGCCTGCGCCGAAAAAGTCCACCGAGAACGACGACATGAACCTCTCGGCCGAAGACCGGGCGCAGTTGCGCCGCCGCCCGATGTTCGGGATCGGCGTATGACCATGGCCCACACGGTTGCGTTCTCGGCCCCAGCCCCTATCTTCGCGGGCGGAACAAGCCGATTGGCGCGCCCGTGATCCAGAGCCCCTGCAATCGAGTCTGCACGCTCGACCCCGCATCAGGCATCTGCCTGGGATGCGGGCGCAGCCTCGCCGAGATCACGGCCTGGACGCAGATGTCCGATGCCGAGCGCGAACGGCTGATGGCGGATCTCGACCGGCGCCTGCAATCCCGGCGCTCGGCCACCGCATAACTCGAACGAGAGCCCCGTGCGCCGCCTGTTTCCCTGGATCCTCCTCGCGCTCGCCCTGGCGCTGATCGTGCTGCTGGCACGCCGCAGCGCCGGCATAAGCGGTGCGCTGTCGGCCGACGACATGGCCTCCCTCATCTACAAGGTCGGGCTCGTCGTCCTGGTCGGCGGCGCGGTGCTGACGATCTTCCGCCAGAACTTCGCCCAGGCGCTCGTCTCCGCGCTGTTCTGGGTGGTGATCGCCTTTGTGATGGTTCTCGCCTACACCTACCGCTTCGAACTTCACGACGTCGCCGACCGGGTGCTGGTCGAGCTCGTGCCGGGTCACGCCTCGACGCGCGGACGCACGGTCGAGCTCGCGCGCGCCAGTTCGGGCGATTTCCAGATCGGCATGGAAGTCAACGGCGCGCATGTTCCGATGATCCTCGATACCGGAGCGAGCTCGGTCGTGCTCACCTATGAGGCCGCCAAGGCGGCCGGCCTGCCGCTTGAATTCGTGAAATACACCGTCAATGTCGATACCGCGAACGGCCGCACGCTCGCAGCCCCGGTCTCGCTCGACCGCATCACGGTCGGCGGCATCACCGAGCGCTCCGTGCCCGCCCTCATCGCCCAGCCCGGACAAATGAAGGTGAGCCTGCTCGGCATGAGCTTCCTCAACCGGCTGCAGAGCTGGGAAGTGCGCGGCGGCCGGGTCTTGATGCGCGGCTATCCGTGACGGATTAGTTCGCGCCTTATCCCCCCAGGCTCGCCACGAAGCGCGCGCAGACGACGAGCAGGAAAATTGCAAAGCCGATCTCGAGCCGCCGCCGCGGCAGCGCGTGGGCGAGGCGCGCCCCATAGGGCGCGACCAGGCTCGACACCGGCGCCATCACGACGACGCCCAGCAGCGAGATGAAGCCGATCGAGAGCGGCGGCAGCAGACTCTGATGCGGCAGGCCGGCGAGCGCGTAACCGATGGTCCCTACCACGGAGATCGGCACGCCGAGCGCCGCGGAAGTGCCGACCGCCTGATGGATCGATCGGCCATAGAGCGTCTGGATCATGTTCGCGACCGAGCCGCCGCTCACGCCCATCAACGACGACGACAGGCCGACCAGCAGCCCGAAGCCCGACATCGCGGGCTGCCCCGGAAAGTCGTCGGCGATGCGCCAGCCCTCGCGCCCGAACAGCAGCTTGAACGCGATGACCCCCGCCAAAACGACGAAGGCCAGGCGAAAGACGGCGGGCGGAGCGAAGGCCGCCAGGACCGAGCCGATCACGATGCCGCCGATCGCCGGGAGAACCCACAGCTTCACCACCCGCTGATCCACCGCGCCTTTGTCCCGGTGCGCCAGATAGGAGCGGATGTTGGTCGGCACGATGATCGCCAGCGACGTGCCGACGCAGAGCTGCATGCGCACGTGATCGTCGACGCCGAGCACGCGGAAGACCTCGTAGAGCACCGGCACGATGACCGCGCCGCCGCCGATGCCGAACAGGCCGGCCATCAGTCCCGTGATCACGCCGCCGCCGAGAATCCCGGCAACGAGCAGCGCGATCTCGCCGAGCGGCACGCCGAATATCATGGGTCGTTCCTCAAGCGGGAATTCAGGCCGCCGCGGTCCGAGGCGCTTCGGCGTCGGCATCCCGCACCAGCGCCAGCGCGTCGAGGAAAGTTCTGGCGTTGGCGCCAGGCTTCACGCCTTCGGTCGCGAGGTGGCGGCGGAACGCCCGCGCGCCCGGAACGCCATGGAACAGGCCGAGCACGTGGCGGACCACCGCATGGAGGCGCGTGCCGCGCGCGAGCTCGCGCTCGATATAGGGAACGAGCGCGAGTGCCGCCTCTTTGGCCGACAGGAACGTCGCCGGCATGCCGCACAGCGCGGCATCGACCGCGAGCAGACGCCAGGGCTCCTGGTAGGCGGCGCGGCCCATCATCGCGCCGTCGACATGGCGCAGATGCGAGGCCGCCTCGTCGAGGCTCGCGATGCCGCCATTGATGACGATCTCGCGCATCGGATTGGCGCGCTTGAGCCGATAGACCCGATCATAGTCGAGCGGCGGAATATCGCGGTTTTGCCTGGGCGACAACCCGTCGAGCCAGGCCTTGCGCGCATGCACCACGAGCGAGTCGGCGCCGGCGGCCCAGACCGCGCGGGTGAATTCGTCGAGCGATGCTTCGGGGTCCTGGGCGTCGATGCCGATGCGGCACTTCACGGTCACCGGAATGCCGACCGCGGCTTTCATGGCGGCGATCCCGTCGCCGACCAGCGCCGGCTCGGCCATCAGGCAGGCGCCGAAGCGGCCTTCCTGCACGCGGTCGGAGGGGCATCCGACATTGAGGTTGATCTCGTCATAGCCGGCATCGGCACAGATGCGCGCCGCGCGCGCCAGCGCCACCGGATCGGAGCCGCCGAGCTGCACCGCGACCGGGTGCTCGGCGGGATCGAAGCCGAGCAGGCGCGCCCGATCCCCGTGCAGCACCGCGCCGGTGGTGATCATCTCGGTGTAGATGAGCGCCCGGCGCGTGAGCAGGCGATGGAAGAACCGGCAGTGGCGATCGGTCCAGTCCATCATCGGGGCGATGGAGAATTTTCTATTTATATCAGTCACTTATTCTGCATTCTTGTGGCGTAGCCATGCGCCGGCGGCGGGATTGCGGGCCTTGCGATCGGTAGGACGTCTTCGCACCCGTCTTATAGCGGCGATCGCAGCCGACATGCCAGAACCGGGGCTTGCGGGCAAACGTCGATGCGGCGGGCGAGCCCTGCGGATTCGCGTCCGAGAAGGGGGCGACCGCGCCAGCGAGCAGCTGCGGTCGAGCGGCCGCGACGGGCGACTATTTGGATCCCACGTTGGGCTGGCGCACGACCAGGTGCCACGCAAAGGTCAGGCTGTCCGTCACCAGGTCGCGGCATTTCCAGCCCAGATAGGTCAATTGACCGAGCAGGGAATCGTGGCGGCGGAGCGCCCGCGATCCGAGAACATGATTGAGGCCGGGCGGGAGATTGCGCAACTCGGTCTCCAGCACCTGGGCCGCCCGGGTCATGATGGCGGCGAGCCGCTTTCCCCAGGGCGCATCCTCCAACCCGTCGATGCGGACCTGCATGGCATATTCCATGTCGTAGATCTCGATCAGGATCTTCTTGGCATTCACGATGCGCTCGTTTCGCAGCTCGATGCGCAAGGCGTCCACCTTGTCGTCGATCATGTGCAAGACCATCGTGACCGCCATCGCATAAGGCGTTGCGGCGATGTCCACAGCCTCCTTGGACTCCGTCTCCTTGGTGGCGAGGCGCATCAGTTGCCAAGGCGTCGCGAGACGCTTCGCCACCAGCGCCAGCGCGAAGGGCACCGCGTTGCCCTGCTTGGCCGCGAAGGTATCGAGCGCCTTGAGCACCTTGTTCAGCGGCTCGCCGTCGAGGTTGTTGATCCGCGCCGGCAGCGCTTCGGCGAATTGCGCCAGCAGGGTGCCCGCTTTGAGGACGCAGAGAATTTTTGAAAGATCGTCGATCGTGTCCGGCGAGCCGGAGTAGCCCGTCAGCTTCGCGCGCGCCTGCTCGGCGCCGCGGCCGGCGGCGAGCGTGCCTTCGAGGTATTTGACCGCCTTGTTCTGAAACACAATCGTCACCTGATCGGCGACGCGCTCCTTGCCGGCCGAGACGTGCTGCCTGACCTCGCTGGTGAAATCCCGGGTCATCGACGCCATCAGGTCGCGGCCGAGCCACATCCAGATCGCCGGCAGCGCGGCGCGCGAGATCTCCCCGCCATGCGCCCGCTCCGACGGATGATCGACGAGAAACGGTTCCAGCGGACGGAAGAAGTAGCGGGCCGCCGGATCGAGCGGCGTGCTGGACTTCGCTTCCTTGAGGGGCTCCTTGGCGGGCTCCGCGCGCAACGCCTCGATGATGAGCTCGGCGCCGGGAATTTCGTCGCCGTTCTGGCGCAGCCGCTCGATCTCGGCGAGCAAACGGGTGCGCGTCTGCGGCGTCAATTGCTGCAGATACCCGCGAATGCCGTCGGCTGCGGTCGGTTTCGTGCTCATTACTCGTTCGCGGACCGATTCGTTGCGGGCCTGCCCTCCGGTCACGACTCCAGGCAGGCAGTCCATGCCTGCATGTTATGGATGCATCCTTGAAGGAAATACTTAACCCTAGATTAAGAATGTTTGCGGATACGGGCCGGCGCGGTGTGAGGCCGAGAGTGTGCGCGCCCCCGCACACGATCGAAGATTGTGAAAACACATTCGGGAATTCGAAGGTGACGGGGCCGATCCGTGCGATCCGATCCGACGCGCCCGCTGGCGCATCTCGCGAAGCGAGGGATTCAGTTTGGCTTGCGTCGCCGCGCCGAACAGGAGCGCCATTCCTGTAAATCGACCAAATCGGCCCGATGATCAGGTGAAGCATCGCAGAAAGAACAGGCGTTCGGAGGCCGGAAACAGGCGTCCGGCCTGATAATACAGGGAATCAACAGGTCATCTGCAGGCGGAGTGATTCCGCGGCGCGCCTCGAGCGCGGCAATCCTGCGTAGCCATGAGCGCTTCATTTTTTCATGCTCCGTTCCAGTGCGAAGGTGCGCTTGTCAAGATCGAACGTGTTGAGCGCTTGAGTGAACCCCTGGATGACCTTGGCGAGCCCCGCCGCCTCGGACGCCGACACTTCTCCTTCGGCGATGCCCTCCATGAGCGTGCTCATCGCCCCCACGGCATCCGCCGCCACGCCGAGTTGCGGCAGATCGAAGGGAATGGGGCGATGGCGATGGGGCGCGCAGATGCGATCGAGGCACAAGCGGAGCGCCGCGATGTCGCCCGCCTTGGCGAGATCGATCGCGACCTTGATCAGCGCTTCGGCGTCCTCGGCGAACAGCTTCTCGGCGGCGATCGTGTGCTTGTTGCGCGAGCCGCGCGGCCGGCCGGCCGGATTGCCGCTCTGGCCTTTCTGGAATTGCATGGTGGGTTTCCTTTATAACCGCTGGACAGCTTCCCGCCGTTCGGTTTGGGGTTTCAAAACGGCGCGCAGCCGCGCGCACCGGCGGAACGCGCGGGCGTTCACCGCATAGGGCGTTGCTCCATTCGACAGAAGACAGCCGAAATGCAAAGCGCCCGCGCGGGCTTCCCGGCGGGCGCTATTCCAACTGTGGATTTTCTCCTAGCACACCCGGCGACGATCGTCAAAAAAATGGGTGTCAAGACTCTTGTCCGCGTTGGTTCAAGAATTTCGAATGCCGCGGAACAAGCGGCCCGTCCTGCCGATTGTCTCTGTTTGTTTGGCCAGATCGCCACAACCGAAGGGATAGAAATTCAATGAACCTCACTCCCGAATTCACGTACCGCATCAGCACGACAAGTCCGCTTCCCGCTACCACGGGGTCGCCGTTCGGAGAGCGGATGTATGCGGCGATCGTTGAAGGGGAAATTGCCGGGCCGCGCCTGCGCGCCAGCCTCGCTGCCCCGGGCAGCGACTGGATGGGCATGAGCGATGACGGATATTTTCGGCCCGATGTGCATGTGGCGTTTCGTACAGACGATGGGGAAGCCTTACTGGTGCGCTGTTCGGGACTGATCGAGCAAACGCCTGCCTTTATGAAGGCGACGAAAGAAAACCAGGCAACGGATTGGGACGATCAATATATGCGGTTGGCGATGCGGTTCGATATCGGCGCTGAGCGTTATCGCTGGCTCAACACCAGCCTGTTTATCGCCAAGGGCCGGCTTATCCGCACGGGTAGCGTGGAATGCGAGGTCTTTCGCGTGACATGAGAGAATGGGCTGCCTGATCGGGCCGATCTCAACATCCCTTCCCGCCGGGTTTTTTTCGGGTCACTATCCGCCCGAAGGCGGACTCGTCATGCTCACTGTGAGTTTTGTCGGTCGTGACCCTAAGCCGACACCGGCGGATCAGATTTCCATCCGGTTTCTTTTGTCTCTCTGTCATCGACATGCTTGAGGGAATGGATATGCGACGGCGCGAAGTCATCAAGGCGTTCGCTGCGATCGCAGCGGGATGGCCACTTTCGGCGGGCGCACAAACCCAGCCGGTTCCGTCGCGTACGCCGCCCACCCAGCCAGCACTCACGCAAGCACAGTCGGATGCAGTCGAGGCCTACAACAAGGCGCTCGATCAGTTCAGGTCGATCCTGAGCGAGCGGCGCACACAGATAAGCGCGCATCAATCATTGCCGAACCTGCCCGGGCAGGCGCTCTACCTCGCGCGCCTCAACGTGATGAGCACCTACAAGGATCTCACCGACGCGCTTCCGTCCAGGATCGGAAGGCCCAATAAATTCGGAGTTCCTCCGGCGTATTTCGATGCCGACATCGAGCCGCTGGTCGATGAGTACAGAAGGCTCTTCTCCATCATGGAAGCGCCCCCCGCCAACGCGCAAAACTCGGATACGCCGTTCAAGGACGTCGTGGACCTCGGAATCGCCATTGCGCGAGCCAAGGGTCTCGATGCCGCAAACGCCGAGGTGGCGGGCCGCATCAGCCTGGGGCTGTTCTTTGCCGAGAGCGACGGCAAGCAAAATGTCGGGAATGCGCGCTCGAACACGTACAAGGGAAGTCTGCAAGCAGGTCCATCGGAAGACCGAATCGGTCAAAAGAAATGGGCCGCACTCAAAACGTCGATAAAATCTCCCGACCTGATCGCGCGCGACGACAGGGAAGAGGCGCGGGTCGGCAATCTGGACCATCGCTTCAATCACTGGATCGCGGTGCGGGATGGTCTTGCAAACGCACACGCCGATCTTTTCCTGCAAATCCCGGCGATCGTGAAGACGCTGCCGGATCCGATCGATCAGATGAAGCTCTTCGAACTCATCCAGATCATCCCGACTCCGACCAGAGCCGCTCTCAGGTCCGGTCGCTTTACCGACTACAGGATTTCGGAGCCGAGGATCATGGGATATCTGCGAAACAACAGCGTCTTCGCGTTTGGACGCGCCGACAGAGCCAGGACGTCCGCAACGTTCGGCGAAATCCTCGCCGCGATGTGGCTCTTCAACGCCAAATTTGAACGCGCGCTCTCCGAATTCAACCGGATCAGGGCCCAACAATAGAGCCATCGCCGTACCCTGTAACATTACGGGTGAGATACAGCCTAGACAGCGGTCTCAGTCGGTTTTTCGGTGCGCCAGCCAAAATCGAAAGACGCGTTGGGCAGAAGATGCCGACAGCTTGAGATATGTGGCGGAGGCGTTGTCGAGTCCCGACAAGCGCGCCTCGTCCGCGCCGGGGCGAGCCAAGATGATCGCATGCATGATTGCCCAATCCAAGGCCGCGGCTTTGCACAGCACCAGCAGGCCGAACACGTCGTCGTCGTGCATAAGCTGCTCGACTGCCTCGATCGGCGCCGCCACGAGCAGGGAAAGCGCGGCGATCAATTCCGCCAGCTTCTTTTGTTCGGCAAAAACCAACAGCTCGGTCTTGATTCGCTCGGTATCCTGGCCGAGAGAGCGCACGGTGCGTCGCGCTTCCGCATAATCCCGCGAGATCGTGGCCTTCCTGACTTTAGCGGATATTTCGGCCAGAACTTGCTCGATGGCTCTTCGGCTGTCGGGCTGTGCGGACGCCAGCAGCTTTTGCCTCACCTTATCGGTCGCTTGCGCCAGGATCTTCCGAAACAGATACGGCGGAATGTCGCGTCTCCCGGCGACCGTTTCCGAAAGTCTGTCATCTCCCTCGGCCCGTATGACGAGCTGCCAGAGGCCTGCTTCGGAAAAGCGGGCACCTGGATTGCCCGCCAGCACGTTCGCCACGTCGGACTCTCCGTGCTCGACGAGGACATCCGTGACCGCCTCCCCGAGCGCCCTGCGATTGGAGATCAGGGCAAGGTGCGCCTGGCTCTTGGTCTTCGCAAGCTCGATGAGCTCGGGGTCGGTCAGCCTGCTCGACTTCACAAGAACCGGCCCCGCAACCTCGACGGAGTCGTCCCACGCGAGCCGCCGAATGATTCCGGCCGGCGCGTTGGGAATCGGCGCAAGCCGCCTGCTCAGCTCGACGAACGCCAAATTCTCGATCTCTCTGACGAGCCGGCCTATGATGTCGTCGAACAGCGCGACCTGCTCTTCGTTGAAATTCCTGGCGTTGTTGACGAAGAGATCGGTGATACGCTGCAATACTTCCATCCGCCGATCGGTGGTACCGGCCTGCAGCCCGCTCTCAAGCTCGTCGATGATGGCTGGCGAGAGCTTCATTGTTGAAGTTCTCTCTTATGGCAATTGGCGCAGTAGAGCCATTTTAGATAGGTTGCACAAGGCTATCTTCTGTGCACCAACAAGATTCGCTGGTAAGTACGAACGACTTCCGGTGTTGGCCCTTCTGGCACCTCCCGCGATGTCGGCTCTTGCGCGGCTATTCGGGGAAAACCGGGCATCAAGCGCGCCTGATCCGAACGTCCCGATCGTGAGTTACGACCTGGGTCTTGCCCCCGTCCTTCCTCTCGCCCCGCGCAACGACCGCTCGCGACTCTGCAACAAGGGGAATCCTGCGCGCATCCAGCGCCTCACTTCACGGCGGAAAACGCGGTTGGCGCCAGCAACTGGTTGCTGATGGTCTCGACCAGCTGGCCATCCTTCTCCGTCCTGGCGACCACCGCGGCCCATTCGGGATCGGCGAGAAAAGTGTTCCAGCGCTTCTCGCGCTCGGCCATGCTGTCCCAGGCGAGCATGTAGGTGATCTCCTGGCTGCTCTTGCCGATCAGCGTGGTCCAAAAGCCGGCCTGGCGGATGCCGTGCTTCTCCCAGATCCGCAGCGTCTCGTTCTCGAACCGGGACAGCAGCGCCGCCTGGCGCCCCGGCACGCAGCGGTAGATCCGCAATTCGTAGATCATGGCCCCTCACCTCGCGTCGTGTGGACGGATATCGGTCGGTCGCTGTCCGCGCTCATTGGAGCGGCCTCAGACCAGCGTCGTTTCGACGGCGATGTTCCCGTGCGTTGCCCGCGAATAGGGACACACCTCGTGGGCCGCCTCGACCAGGCGCTGCGCCGTCGCGCGCTCCATCCCCGGCAGGCTCACATAGAGGCGAGCCGCCAGGCTGAAGGCGCCCCCGTCGGGACCGAGATCGATCTCGGCGTCGACCGCGTGATCGGCCGGCAGCGTGATCTTCAAGTTGCGCGCGGCGAACTCCATCGCCGAGTCGAAGCAGGCGGACCAGCCGGCCGCGAAGAGCTGCTCCGGGTTGGTGCCGGTGCCCGGGCTGCCGGGCCGCGACAGCCTGACCTCGAGGCGGCCGTCGGAGCTGCGCGACGTGCCGGAGCGCCCGCCTGTGCTGTGGGCCTTCGCGGTGTACAGGACTTTCTCGAGTCGGTTCATAACGTCCTCCTTCATGAAGTGCTCAGGCGGCCGGACACGTTGCGAGGATCGGTCGCGTTGGGTTGAGCCGCACGGCGCGGCACAGAGATATTGTGCGGCGGCCCCACAAAGGGGAACTCGGCAAGCAGATCGATGTGAGGCCCGACCTTGTCCCCGGTCACCTTCCCATTCGTGAGAACGGCCAGGAAGGCGTCGGCGGCGTCGTCGGTGAGCCTACGGCCATTCCTCGGAAAAGACGCGGGACGCGTCGGGTCGTAGGACAGGATGTCGGGCAGCAGCGTTCCCGCCACCCGCCTCGCTTCCTCCGGCGCATAGCCACCGGCGTGCTCCAGCCCATGCGCGAAGACGGGGATGAAACGGGCATCATCCGCCGGCTCGCCCGCGTGGTAGCCATCCCGCTCCGGGCCGACGAGAAAGACCGCTTGCGCGGGCAGCGCGCCCCGGTCGGCCTGGACCAAGGCCCCGCCCGCGCCGTCCAGCGTGCGCGCCCATAGGCCGACCCGTTTGGATCCAAGGGCGGAGTTGGGCACTTCCAGCACGATGCTGCACACGTCCTTGTCGATGAAGAAATCGTCGCCGGTGAACCGCAGATCGTTCAACGCCCCCCGCGTGTCGAAGAAGAAGGGATCGCTGCGCCAGCCCGCGAAGAAACGGTAGCGCCCGGCCTCCGTCACGCGCACGGCCTGACCCATCGACACGGGTGCGGCGTCGATCACGACCTCGCCGCCGTCACCCGTTTCGGCGGCCTGGGCACCCTCGACCCGCCGCACGGTCGCGGTTTGCGGCCCGTCCACGGAGGACGAGAAGCGCACCCGATAGGCGATGTCGGCGACGGCATCGCCGTTCGTATCGATCTTGATCTCGTACAACGCATTGGGCGCGAACGGCTCGCGCGTGGTGAGCCCCGGGGGGTCCACGACGGCGGAAGGATGGACGTTCATGATCAGGATCGACTTGTCCGCCTCGCCTGGCTTGGGGAAGGCATACAAATCCGTGAGGTCCAGGCGCGCGTCCGCGTGCGGGAAGCCGAAATCGGGACCGGAGTAATGGTGCGACATGGATCATTCACTGCGCTGCGCGTTGATGAGCATCGTTGCCTCGCGGATTGCTAAGGGCTGTGCCGGCGTGGATCGTCATGTGGATCGTGATATTCAAGGCCGAGCGGTCCGATCGCCGTCACCTGCGTGACGTATTCGCCGGACTTCGCCCAATGGAAATGCCAGGTGTCGCCTGGAAGAACGATGACGCTTCCCGGCGGATAGGCCTTCACCTCGTCGCCATCGAAGGTCTGCCCGAGCCCGATGTAAAAAACGCCCGACATGACCGTGTAGATGCGATCTTCTGGATGCTTGTGCGGCATTAGTTTCGTGCCGGCCGGGACCTTGACCCTGACCACGTAAGGACCGGGTTCCGTGGGATGGCCCACGAGTACCGCCAGACGAGCCCCGGGCGGAAAAGCCGGGAACGGCTTCCAGTCGATATCTTCCGGCAGGATCGCTCTAAAATCAGCCTGGTCTGGTTGATGATTGCGGGTCATGCGTCTCATCCTTTCCGGTTAATGGCTCCCGCCACAGAGGTTCAGTGGCCCGCACTCTGGCCGCCATCGACGTGAATGGTCTCGCCCGTCACGAAGCCTGCCGATTCCAGATATAGGATCGCGCCCACGATATCCGAGATCTCGCCCATCCGGCCGAGCGGGTGCAGCTTGGCGAGCTGCGCATATGATTCGACGGAATGCATCGGCGTCTTGATGGCGCCGGGCGCAACCGCGTTCACCCTGATGCCGCGCTTTGCATACTCGATCGCGAGAGATCTGGTCGCGGCGCCCAAGCCTCCCTTGGTCAGCGAGGCGAGCACGGACGGCACATTGGAGTTCGCGTGCTCGACCAGGCTCGTCGTGATCTGCACGACGTGGCCGCTATGCCGCTTCTCCATCTCTGCGATGGCGAGCTGCGTGATGTGAAAGAAGCCCGTGAGGTTGACGCTCAGCACAGCCGCGTAATCAGCCTCGGTATACCGAGTGAACGGCCTGGCGACGAATACGCCGGCGTTGTTGATGAGCGTATCGATGCGCCCGAACCGCGACATGCCTTCGGAAATCGCACGCTCGGCCGTCTTCCGGTCGGTAATGTCGCCGGGCACCACCAGGATCTGGTCATCGTTGGTCGGCCTGATCGACCGTGCCGTCGCGACCACCGCGTAATCGCGATCGCGGTAAGCTTCGACAAGGGCCGCGCCCATGCCCTGCGAGGCGCCGGTGATGACGGCAACCTTCCTTTCGCTGCTCATGCGTGTCTCCTTCATCCTTCCGGGTCAGGGATATTCCGCTGCCCGTGCGGCCAAGGTGGATATTTCCATTCTAATGCAGCAGCTGGCGGAGACGACTTTCAGTTATCCATCGGTGCTATGAGCGAGTGCCGATGCCGATGCGGAAACGGTCGCGGTCATTGCCGAGCTCTGCAGAGCATCGCCACGAGGTCAGGCATCACCAACCCGCCGTGACGACCAGCGCAACCGCGAGGGTGACGACGCTCGCGAGCGAGCTGACGATCAGGGTCGATCCGGCGACATGGGACTCCAGGCCGTACCGCAAGCTGAACAGGACGCCGAAGAAGCCGGAGGGCAGAGCGCACAGCAGGAGCGCCACTCGTGCGGTGTCCCGATCCATCGGAAGAGCCAGGATCAAGCCGACGGCCAACAGAGGATGCACGACGTTCTTCAAGAGCGTCCCGCTCAGCACGTTGGCGTCCAGTTCGATCCGCTGCGCCGAGAGGATCAGGCCGGTCAGGAAAAGTGCGACGCCTCCCGCCGCTTGGCCGATCAACTGAAAGGAACGGCTGACAGACTCCGCGAGGGGAATCCCGAGCAGGCCGAATACTATGCCGAGGGGTGGTAGAAGCACGATCGGCTTGCGCAGGGAGCGGCCGATGGCCTGCAGGACCGCACCGAGATTTCTCCGTCCGCCTGCCGGCGCCTTATTGGCTTCGAGGATGGCGAGTGTCAGCGGCGAGAGCACGGTCGAACCGGCGGCGAGCGCCAAGGCGACGTCGATCGTCTTGGGCGCGCCGAACACGGCGACGATCAGAGGCAGCCCTGCCGCTCCATAGTTGGGCTGACCAATCGTGAGGGTCTGGACCGACGCCTCGCCCGATCCCAAACCGAACAGACGGCGCTGCATCCAATAGGACAGCGTATAGAGCGCCAGCATGGAGACGATGAGTACCACCAGCAGCGGCCACTGCGCCACGATCACCGCTCGCGACGTGGACGCGGTCACCACAAACAAGGAGGCGGGCAGCGCGAAATCCATCACAAGCGCGTTCAGCTCGTCGACGTGGTGGTTGTCGATGTCGCGGATCCACCCCGCGAGATAGCCGAGCGACATGACGGCGAAGATCGGCACCAGGCCGTTGAGCAGAACATCGGTCATCGCGGAGCTTCCGCGTCCAGCGAGTGCGTCAGCACTTTGTGCTCTGCCGGTCGACCGAGCGTGCGTCCGAGAAAATCTCCGACCAGCTTTGCGATCTCGTCCGGCTTGTCGTAGAGCGCGAAGTGGCCGCCATCGAGGATGTGGACCTCCGCGTCGGGCAGATCGCGCTGATACGCGGCCGTCTCGGCAACCAGGAACGAGGTATCGTACCGGCCCCAGACAACCAACGTGGGCGGCTGATTCAGCCGCAGCCAGGCGCTCCACGCGGGATAGCTGGCGACGTTGGTGCGGTAATCGTAGAACAGATCGGTCTGGATATCGGCTTGCCCAGGCCGGCTCAGGAACGCAAACTCGTCCGTCCATCGATCGGGGTCGAGTGTCTCGGGATTTGGATTCGCGCCGACATGACGCTGCCTGGTGGCGGCGAGGGACAAGAAATTCGCGCGTAGTCCGGCCTCGTTTGCGGCCCGGTCGGCCCAGAACTCCCGCCGCGTCTGCCAGAGCGGGCCTAGTCCGTCGTCGTGGGCGACGGCGTTCTGTATGATGAGCGCCTGCACGCGTTCGGGATGCTCAATGGCCAGCCGGAACCCGACCGGCCCGCCATAATCCTGCAGGTACAGCGCATAGCGATCCAGGCCGAGCGCCTCGGTGAAGTGCTCCATCACCTTGGTAATATGATCGAACGTGTAGGAAAACGCCGCGGCGCCCGGGGCATCGCTGTGACCGAACCCCGGATAATCCGGGGCGATGAGGTGGTAATGCGCGGAGAGACGCGTCAGCAGCGGCTCGTACATCCGCGAGGATGACGGAAAGCCATGCAGGAGCAGGAGCGTCGGCGCATCCGGCCGCCCGGCCTCGCGATAGAAGATGGACAGGCCATCGACCATGACGGTGCGGTAGAATACCATTGGGCGTCTCCGACGCGGCGCCCACCGGAGCGGCACCGGCTGATCCGACGATCGCCAGACCGAAAGCGGAAGCGACGATCGTGCGTTTGATAGCATTGAGCCTTCCCGAGCCACCGCATTCACCGTGAGCTTGCAAGATCATCCTTGATGCTCGCGACTCCGGCCTGGGCGCAGGCCTCATCCTTGTCGCCGCCCGGCGAACCCCCGACACCGAGTGCAGCGACGATTTCGTCTCCGACCTTGATCGCGACCCCGCCGGCGAGCGGTAAAACGTCGGGCAGCGTCGCGAACGCCGCACCGCTCGGACTCTTGGCTGCGAGCGCTGCGAACGTGCTCGAAACGTCGAACCGAAAGATCGGCCCGAAAGTCACGACTGTGTATGCCTTGCGGAAGGCTGACGTGGTGGTGTGGATGGTCGAGTGGTCGCCCTTGGCCTCGAGCTTGATGACTCCGGAGGAGTCAACGACAACGGCGGAAACTGGATAACCGTTGCTTGCGCAGGCTGCGATCGCTTTGGTCGCCACCTTCACCGCGAGTGCCAGTGGCAGGGAGTAGCCACTTTGGGCAACCTGAGCGATTGCGCTCTCGAGAGGGAACACCGCAAAGGCCACCACAAAGGCCAGAGAGAACTTGTCCCGCATATCTGATCTCCATGCTGCCGGAAGTCCACGTTTCCTCCGATCAGAGGCGCTCCGGGCTATGCGGATGTAGATCGACTTTTCCATTCGGCTGCTGTAGTGAGCCAAAATGGCTTTCAGTTATCCGCCCCTGCTATGAGCGACCGCCTCTTCGCGCTGCGGCTGTTCGCTCGGGTCGCCCGCAAGGGAAGCTTTTCCGCGGCCGGTCGCGAGCTGAACATTCCGCAATCGACCGCGTCCCGGACGATCGCGACGCTGGAGCGCGACATCGGCGTCGCGCTCTTTGTCCGGACCACGCGCGCCGTCACGCTGACCGACGCCGGCCTGGACTTCCTCGCTCGCATCGAGTCCGTCCTGGCCGAGCTCGACGAGGCAGAACACGCCGCGCGCGGAACGGGAGAGCTGCGCGGAATATTGCGGATCGGTTTGGCGACGACCTTTGCGGTGCGGGAAGTCATCCCCCGGCTTGCGGACTTCATGAACCGGCATCCGGCGCTCCGGATCGACCTGATGATGGGAGACGAGCGGGAAGACCTCGTGGCCGAAGGCGTGGACGTCGCGCTCCGGTTTGGTCCTCTTTCCGACTCGACCGCGACGGTGCGGAGAATTCTCGCATGGCCGCGGATCCTCGCGGCGTCGCGCGCTTACCTCGACAAAGCCGGTGCCCCCCTCACGCCTGCGGATCTGGCCCAGCATGCGATCATTCTTGGGCCCGCAGGCCTTGGCGGCCACTGGTCCTTTCGCAAGGACGATACTGCGACCTCCTTCCAAGTCGCGGGCAGGTTGACCATAAGGGCGAGCCTGGGCGCTATCGCGGCGGCCGTCGAGGGATTGGGCATCGTCATGACTCCGCTCGGCGCGTGCCGCCGGGAATTGGAGAGAGGAGAGCTCGTCCGGCTGTTGCCGGAATGGGACGCCGGAACGGTCGAGCTCAACGCCGTCTACGCGAGCGGCAGAGCCGCCAAGCCATCGGCGCGAGCCTTTGTCGACGACTTGATCGCAGCGATTCACGAGACCGAGCGGCCGCTTTCCAGTCCACCCTCGATTGGCCGGAAGCCACGACGGTCTGCTTGAAAGGTCCTGTCGGGCGATGCGACATGCATGTCCGTTTCTGGCCAATCAGCGCCCGAAAGCGGACCTAGTATGCACAGTCTGAGTTTTAGCAGTTCTGCGGCTCAGCGTGCGTGCATGGTCGTGGCGACCACGTTCTGAAGACGAAGCAGACGGCTGCGCGCAATCATCTCGGCATGCCGATAGCACTGCCGCTCGTAGTCCAGCTTCAGGCGCTCGTCGGCCGCGGAACCGGCGAACGTGCAATCGGGTTCTGGTTGCGGGACGAGAAGCGGATGATCGGGCAGCCGGATCGGCCTTCTCGACCTGACCAGCCTCGCGGTGTGCGCTGTTGGCCTCGAATCGCCCGCGATTGGACTCGCGGCGAACGCCGCAGCTTTCACCCCGTCATCGTGCCCAGTACAGCCGGCGAGCGCCACAGCCAACATAGCGATGCCGATAATGCTAGCCGAAAATCGCGCCCGGCTATGCACAGGCGAACCAACGCAGCACATATGCAGGCCCCGTATAACTGGCTCCCGTGATGGTGTTTTAGCGCGCGGTCGTCACCGTTTCCCTAACGGAAGGTTCACACCGCATTAATGCGTCCAGGTTGACGATGTTGGCGACGTCTACTCTTGCGCCGCCGGCAAAATCCCAGCCACAACCGGCTGCAATGCGGTAGCCGGTTAGTGGTACCTTCAGCGACCAGGTTTGATAGGCTGCGGTGGGCCAGGGCCCGGCCGCGCAGAGTGGGGCGCGAAGCGAGGATGGATGGGACGCTTGTCCGCCGGCATTGGGGTGACCGGCCAAGAAGAGCGTTTGGCCGATCTGCTCGAATTGTCCTACGAGCCGATGCTTGTGTGGCGGCTCGACGGGCCGATCGCGTTCTGGAATGCGGGGGCTCAGCGGCTTTACGGTTTTGCCCGGGACGAGGCGATCGGGCGCAGCAGTCACGCCCTTTTGCAAACCAAGTTCCCTATCGAATTCGTCGAATTGCGCTCGCGGCTTCGTACTGACGGACTTTGGTCCGGCGAACTGCGCCATATCTGCAAGGACGGCCGCGAAGTCGTCATCGACAGCCGGATGCAGGTGTTCGCCGACGATACCGTGCTCGAAGTCAATCGCGACGTGACCGAGCGCAAGCACCTCGAAGCGGCGCTGCGTGAAAGCGAACAGCGGCTGCGCTGGCTGGCCGCCATCGTCGAATTCAGCGACGACGCGATCGTCAGCAAGAATCTCGATGGCATCATCACCAGCTGGAACCGAGGCGCGGAGCGGATTTTCGGCTATACCGCCGAAGAGGCGATCGGCCGGCCCATCACGATCGTCATTCCGCAAGACCGGCTTGACGAAGAGCGCACGATCCTGACGCGCATCAGGCGGGGCGAGCATATCGATCATTTCGAGACCGTGCGGCAACGCAAGCAAGGCAACCTGATCGCCATTTCGTTGAGCGTGTCGCCCGTCAAGGATACCAACGGGACAATCGTCGGCGCATCGAAGATCGCGCGGGATGTCACCGAGCAGAAGCGGGCGCAGGAGCAGATCGCCGCGTTGGCCCGGGAGGCCGAGCACCGCAGCAAGAATCTTCTCGCGAGCGCGCAGGCCGCCGTCATGCTGTCGCGTGCCGACACGGCGGAGGGCCTGAAACAGGTGATCCAGGGGCGTATCCAGGCGCTCGCGAACGTCCACTCGCTATTTGTCGGCACGCGCTGGGTCGGCGCCGCGTTGGCGACGATCGCCGCCCAGGAGCTCGCTCCATATGCGGAGACGGGCGACAAGCGCGTGAGAATAGACGGGCCGGAAGTCTTGCTGGAACCCAACGCGGCTCAATGCATTGCGGTTGCGTTGCATGAACTGGCCACCAATGCGGCCAAATACGGGGCTCTGTCGACGGGCAACGGCCGGGTCGATCTGGCATGGACGCTCAACGCAGACCGGCGGCTCAGCTTGCGCTGGACGGAGACGGGGGGGCCGGTTGTCCGCACCCCCACACGCCAGGGCTTCGGTGGAAAGATCATCAAGCAGATGATGGTCCAGATGGACGGCAAGGCGCGCTTCGACTGGCGCCCGGACGGGCTCGTCTGCGAAATCACGCTCCGGACCTGAAGGTCACTCGACGCGCGCCGCGTCGCCCGTTCGTCTTTGACGCAAGCCGAGGTCAGCGACATGAGGACGAAACATAAACACGACAACCCGATCCTGGTGACCGGAGCAGCCGGCGCCGTGGGCGGCATCGGCCGCAACCTCACCGAATTCCTGCTCGCGAGGGGGCACAAGGTGCGCGCCATGGTCCGGCGTGAGGACGAGCGCGCCGAAGCGCTGCGGCGGCTCGGCGCAGAGGTCGTACAGGGCGACCTGACGGACCTTGCCTCGATGCATCGCGCCATCAAAGGCTGCCG
>DATBBS010000188.1:0-4910 GCA_036270895.1 Xanthobacteraceae bacterium | reverse complement strand
TGCAGCGCAACGACGGCACCCAGGTATCGCCGCCGGTGAAATTGATCACCACGTCGACTCCGCCCTCATGGGAACGCCGCTGCGGCTTGCCGTATTTCTCGACCGCCCATTTGGAGAAATCGACCGCCTTGTAGTTGATCGTTTCGTCCGCTCCCATTTCCTTCAGGCGGCGCAGCTTGTCGTCGCTCGACGCACAGGCGATGACTTCGGCGCCCAGAAGCTTCGCCAGAATGACGCAGCCGGTTCCGACCCCGCCGCTGGCGCCGAGCACCAGCACGCGGTCGCCCTTGCGGATCGTGTCGTGGGTGATCAGCATGCGGTGCGCGGTGCCGTAGGCGACCGGCAGCGAGGCGGCTTCGGCGAAGCTCACTCCGTCCGGCATCGCCACCAGCTGGTCGGCCGCCACCAGGCAATACTCGGCCATGCCGCCGTCGAGCATCTCGCCCATCAGGCCTTTTTTCTTGTTGAGCGGATTGACCAGCACGCGATCGCCGACCTTCCAGGGTCCGACGCCGGCTCCGACCTCGGTGATCTCGCCCGCCATGTCGAGCCCGATGATCACCGGCAGCGGCACCTTGATGCCCGGCATGCCGCGCACCGTGAATACGTCGTGGTAGTTGAACGAGGAGGCCTTCACGCGGATGACGACATGGCCGTCGATCGCCTGGGGAACCGGGTAATCGGTCGCGACCTCCAGGTCCTGCAGATCGCCGTGCCGCCGCAAGACCAGGGCTTTCATGGTTTTCGTCACGTGTCTGTTCTCCTCGATCCAATCCCCCTTTAGAGCATTTTGGCGTGAAACGGAAACCGCTCGGGCCACCCGAATGCCACCCGCCCGGGCGGCGATGACCCACGTTGACGGCGGGCGGCCCTTGTTGCTTAGCTGCGGCCCTCCGCCGTGGAGCGGAGGTCATCCGAGAGCCCCGATGCAAGAGAATTTCCGCCAGTTCCTCGACCGTCTGCGCCAGGCGGGCGAGCTCGTCGACCTGCACCAGCCGGTCGACATCCGTCATATTGCGACGCTGGTCGACCAGGCCAAGACCGCACTCTTTTTCCATAAGGTGATCGGCTACGACGTTCCGGTGGTATCGGGGATCATCCGCACGCGCGAGCGCGCCATCATGGGGATGGGCTGCGACACCTACCAGGAGATCGAGGACAAGCTCAAAGCCGCGATCGACCGTCCGATCGCGCCCCGGCACGTCAAGACGTCGCCGACGCGCGAGGTGACGCTCACCGGCGATGACGTCGATCTCTACCGGCTGCCGATTCCGATGTCGTCGATCTACGACGGCGGCCCGATGATCACGGCCGGCGTGGTGATCACGCGCGATCCCGAGCTCGGCATGAACAGCGGCATCTACCGCTTCATCGTGAAGGAGAAGAACCTCACCGGCATCGACATCGTCACCCCGAACAACATGCGGTTGTTCGCCCAGCGCGCCTTCGAGCGTCGCGAGCCGCTGCCGATCTCGATCTCGATCGGCACCCATCCGATCGAGATCACCGGCTCAGGCTACCGCGCGCCGCTCGGCGTCGACGAGATGGCGATCGCGGGCGGCATGCGCGGCTCGCCGGTCGAGCTTGCGCCCTGCAAGACCATCGACCTGCCCTATATCGCGGACGCCGAGATCGTGCTGGAAGGCGAGATCCTCCCCGTCGGCTGGACCTGGCCGGAAGGACGCTTCGGCGAGTTCACCCGCCTGATGGGCGGGTTGCACTGGAATCCGCTGGTGCGCATCAAGGCGATCTCGATGCGCAAGGACGCGATCTACTACAATCTCCATATGCCGTGGGAGAACACCTGGCTGGCCGCGCCCACGCGCTACGCCGCGATCCGCCAGGCGCTCAAGACCGCCGGCGTCATCGTGAAGGACATCAACGTGACGCTCGGCGGCTGCGCCTTCTGGCACGCCGTGATCTCGATCAAGAAGCAGCCGGGCGAGGCCAAGAACGCGCTGCTCGCCGCCTTGTCGGTGATGGACCTCAAGCATGTGGTGGTGGTCGACGACGACATCGACGTGTTCGATCCCACCGAGGTCGAATGGGCGATCGCCACAAGGGTCCAGGGCGACCGCGACGTGATGATCGTCTCGAACGCGCGCGCCAAGCCGCTCGATCCCAGCCTGCCGCAGGGTTTTGGCGTGGTGCCGACCGGCGCCAAGGTCGGCATCGACGCGACTATCCCCGAGGGCATCCCGCGCGAGCATTACGAGCGCATCACCTATGCGTATGCGGACCGCGCCAAGATCGACGACTATGTGGGCGGCAAGGCGGACGAGGCCGGACAGGCCGGCGATCCGCGGGAGGTCGAGGCGCTGTCGGCCAAGATCCTGCAGGCGATCGACAAGGAGCCGCTCTATTACACCGACATCGCGGAGCGCTTCGCGGCCTATGATTTCCGCACCATCGCGCGCGCGCTGGGCCATCTGCACGAGAGCGAGAAGCTGTGGCAGGACCCGCGCGGCCGCATGTGCGTGCGGGGGTCGCGTTTCGCCGCGAAACCGCCGGTGAAGTGATTTTGTAGGATGGGTAGAGGCCAAAGGCCGAAACCCACCATGCCACGCGATGCGCCGCGATGGGTTTCGCTTCGCTCAACCCATCCTACGGCTCTACGCTCCTCGCAATGACGACTCGCCTCACCGCATCGTCGCGGGCAGCCAGAGCGCGATCTGCGGGAAGATCATCAGCAGGATGGTAGTGATCACGATCGACATCATCAGGATGCTGGTGCCCTTATAGACCTTCATGAGGTCGACATCGGCGGTCGCGCTCACCACGAAGGCGATCAGGCCGACCGGCGGGAACACCAGGCCCATCGAGACCATCATCATCGAGAGCACGCCGAACCAGATCGGGTCGAAGCCGAGCGACGTGATCAGCGGGAAGGTCAGCTGCAAGGTGAGCAGCAGCAGCGGAATCTCGTCCATGAACATGCTGATGACGAAATAGGCGACGACAATTCCGCTGACCACCACCCAGCGATTGAGGTTCATGGCGATGACGACGGTGACGACGTCCTGCGGGATGCGGCTCAAAGTCATAAAGTAGCCGAAGATGGTCGCTCCGATCAGGATCAGGAAGATCATCCCCGATGTCCGGATGGTGGACTTCAGCGCGTCGACCGCGTCCGCGAAGGTGAGCCGGCCGAAGGCGGCGCCGATGATCGCCGCCAGCAGGGCCCCGAGGGCGCCGACCTCGGTCGGCGTGGCGACCCCGGTATAGAGGAGCACCAGCACGATGAAGATGAGCAGCAGGCTCGGCCAGATCCGCCGCACGCTCTCCCAGCGCTCCTTGGACGGCACGCGGAAGGTGGTCGGCGCGTGCTTGGGGCTCACCACCACCCATAGATAGACCATGAGGGCGAGCAGGATGCCGACGATGATGCCGGGCACGATGCCGGCGATCAGCAGCTTGCCGATCGAGGTCTGGGTCGCGATCCCGTAGATCACCATCGCGATGCTGGGCGGGATGAGGATGTCGAGGGTCGCCCCGATGCCGATGGCGCCGGCCGCGAGCTCGTCCGAATAGCCGTGCCGGCGCATTTCCGGCATCGCGATCTTCGACATCACCGAGGCGGCGGCGACGCTCGCGCCCGACATGGCGCCGAAAATGCCGCATGCGAACACGGTCGCGATCGCGAGTCCGCCGCGGATATGGGAGAGCCAGTTGGCGGCCGCCTGGTAGAGGTCGCGCGCGAGCCCGCTCGATGCGGAGAAATAGGCCATCAGGATGAACATCGGGATCGTGGTCAGCGCGTAGTCGGCGACCGAGGAGAAGGGCGTGAGGCTGACGATCGCGAGCACCCGCGAGACGTCGCCGGTGATCATGTAGATGCCAAGCATGCCCGAGCCGGCGAGCGCCACCGCGATCGGAACGCCGAACAAGAGCGCGAGCAGGAGCACCAGAAGCGGGACCGCGGCGGCCATGAGGTTCCTTTGGGGTCGCTAGCTCTGCGCCGTCGGCTCATCCTTCGACAGCAGGAACGACTGGCCGGTCTGGACGCGGCTCAGGTCGCGCAACACCAGCACGGTCAGCCCCAGAAAGCCGAGCGGCACGAACCAATAGGCGGGCCCGACCGGAATCGGAAGCGCGCTCAAGGTCGTGTCGTCGGACAGCGAACGGATCGCCTGCTGGGTCGTCGCCAGCAACAGAACGAAGCAGATGAAGAGAGAGATGGCGTGCGCCACGTAGTCGGCCGCCAATTTGAACCGGCCGGGCAGCCGGTCGACCAAAAAGGTCACGCGGATGAAACCGCCGCCGCGGTATGCATAGGACAGCCCGAGAAAGACCGTCGCCACCATCAGGTATTTCTCGGTGATCTCGTAGGCGCCCATGACCGGGCGATTGAACAGATAGCGGCTGATGGCGTCTCCGGACGTGAGGCACATCATGAGAAAGGCCGCGACCCCGCCCGCATAGACGAGGACGAGCTCGCAGCGTTCAAGCCATTTGGCGATCGATTGCATGACGTGGCCCTTTGGGAAATATCGGTCCTGTCATTGCGAGCGAAGCGAAGCAATCGCGGCCGCAGTCCGCCTATCTGACCGGGATTGCTTCGTCGCGCTACGCGCTCCTCGCAATGACGGCTTTCAATTCTTCAGGAGCTCGAGCGCGGCGTTGAGGATGTCGCGGGCTTCCTTGTGGCCCCTTGCCTCCATCCGCTTCACCCATTCGTCCCAGATCGGCTCGCCGGCAAGCTTGCGCCAGCGGGCGAGTTCATCCGGCGGAACCACATAACGCTCGATCGCGTAGTTGCCGGCCTTGACCTTCTCGAGCACGCCCTCCTCGGCGGTGTCGAAGAAGTTCTTGCCCCAGAATTTCGCGCCCGCGAGGCCGCCGACGCTCATGATCTGGTCGCGCACGTCCTTGGGAAGGCTCTCGATCTTCTGCCGGTTGGCGCAGACCGA
>DATBBS010000187.1:0-4074 GCA_036270895.1 Xanthobacteraceae bacterium | reverse complement strand
GGCGACCGCGATGGCGAGCCCGACCAGCACATGGGCGCGGTCGCGCGCCTTGCCGAGCAGGTATTTGGTGCGCCGCGACACCACCTCCTCGCGGAACGCGATGAAGGCCGTCAGCATGTCCTTGAGCGTCATCACCAGCGGACGCCCGCCGTCGAGCGCCACCATGTTGGCGCCGAAGGTCGATTGCAGCGGCGTGAAGCGATAGAGCTGGTTGAGCACCACGTCCGGCATCGCCTCGCGCTTGAGCTCGACCACCACCCGGAAGCCGTCGCGGTCGGACTCGTCGCGCAGATCGGCGATGCCTTCGATCTTCTTCTCGCGCACCAGCTCGGCGATCCGCTCGACCATGCTGGCCTTGTTCACCTGATAGGGGATCTCCGAGATGATGATCGCCTCGCGCTCCTTGCGCACGGTCTGGAACTCGACCTTGCCGCGCATCACGATGGAGCCGCGGCCCAGGTGGTAGGCGGCGCGGATGCCCTGGCGTCCCAGGATGGTGCCGCCGGTCGGAAAGTCCGGCCCCGGAACGATGTTGATCAGTTCGTCGATGCCGAGCGCGGGGTCGTCGATCAACGCCATGCAGGCGTCGATGATCTCGCCGAGATTGTGCGGCGGGATATTGGTCGCCATGCCGACCGCGATGCCGCCGGCGCCGTTGGCCAAGAGGTTCGGGAAGCGCGCCGGCAGAACCGTCGGCTCCCTTTCGTTGCCGTCGTAATTGGGCTGGAAATCGACCGTGTCCTTGTCGATATCCTCGAGCAGCGCCATTGCGGGCTGCGCCAGCCGGCACTCGGTGTACCGCATGGCGGCGGGCGGATCGCCGTCGACCGAGCCGAAATTGCCCTGCCCGTCGATGAGCGGCAGGCGCATCGAAAAATCCTGCGCCATGCGCACCAGCGCATCGTAGATCGCGGAATCGCCGTGCGGGTGATATTTGCCCATCACGTCGCCGACGACGCGCGCCGATTTCACGTATTTCTTGTCGGGCAGATGGCCGTTCTCGTGCATCGAGAACAGGATGCGGCAATGCACCGGCTTGAGGCCGTCGCGCACGTCGGGCAGCGCGCGCGACACGATCACGCTCATGGCGTAATCGAGATACGACCGCTTCATTTCATCCGTGATCGAAACGGGACGGACGTCCGAGGGGCCGTGGTCGCCCGGCGGGGTATTTTCGGTGTCAGCCAATGATGATGCCTTCGCGAATCTGTGAGAAATTTATTAGCGGATTCAGGGCCGCAAAGCCAACCCAAAAGACGGCCCCACCGGCTTATTTTCCTTCATTATTTCAATACCATATGGCCGGTGGAACGACCCGCATCAAGGGCCTGCGGCGATCCCTTCGGGGACGCCCGCATGAGGCGCCCGCTGGCGGGCGTTTGACCCGCCATCCGTCGGCCGTTACGCCCCCTTCGTGCCCGTCGATGTCCTCATATCCGCCTTCGTGACCCTGCTCGTGGTGGTCGACCCGATCGGCCTCGCGCCGGCCTTTCTGGCCGTCACGGACGGCCTGTCGGCGGCCGCCCGCCGGCAGGTCGCATGGCGCGCCAGCGTGACGGCGGCGGTCATCCTCGCCGGTGCGACTCTGGGTGGCGACTGGCTGCTGGCCGAACTCGGCATTTCGCTCACGGCGTTCCGCATCGCGGGTGGGCTGCTCTTGTTCTCGATCGCCTTCGAGATGGTGTTTGGCGTGCGCATCGAGCGCCAGTCGAAGGCCGCCGAGCAGGCGATCGAGGAGCATGTCCGCCATATCGCGACCTTTCCGCTCGCCATCCCGCTGATGGCCGGGCCGGGCGCGATCACCGCCACCCTGCTCTTGGCCGGCCGCGCTGGTCATCACGCCGAAGCGCTTGCGCTTCTGGTCGGCGTGATCTGCGTGGTCTGCGCGATCTGCTTCGGCGTCTTCCTGGTGGCCCGCCCGATCGCGCGGATTCTCGGCATCACCGGCAATGTGGTCCTGTCGCGGCTGCTCGGCGTGCTGCTGGCGGCGCTCGCCGTCCAATACGTCGTCGATGGGATTCGCGCCGCCATGGCGGGTTAGCGCATTCCGTCCGGCTTCGCCGTCCCGCCCGCGGGCCGTCACGGTCCGAAAACGACCGCATGCATGATGCGGCCCGGCAGCAAGGTGAAAAGGCCCGCGATCACCAATGCGCCGACGAAAATGCTGAGCATGGCCTTGCGGTGGCGTTCGACCGCATGCCGGCGCGCGTGCCAGACCGCCAGCGGCAACATCACCAGGGTAAAGATCGCCAGGAAATGGATCGGGCTCCACGGTCCCCACAAGCGGATTTCATGAATGAAGAACGCACTGACGCTGACCCCGACCATCAGGGCGACCCAGATCCAGCCAACCGTACGGTGGGGCAACGTGCCCTTGGGGGCCGCGAACTGGACGAGCCCCAGCGTGAAGGCGGTCATGGCCGCAAAGGCATGCAGCTGGATCGCGGGCGCGGCGCTCAACAGGGGCGCAAGCGACATCGGACCCCCCCGGTTGCGTCGGCAGGGAAATCCCATGCCGACGGTCTGCCATCGGGCGCGACGGCTCGCTCAGCTCCGGCTCATGACGAAACGCGCCTCAGAACGGAATCTCGTCGTCCATGTCGTCGCGCTTGCCGGCGCCCACCATGGCGGGCTTGCGCTCGCGCGGCGCCGAGAATTCGCCGCCGCCCTCGTCCGCGCCCGACCCCGCCCCACCGCCGCGACCGTCCAGCATGGTGAGGCTCGAATTGAAGCCTTGCAGCACCACTTCGGTGCTGTAGCGCTCGATATTGTCCTTGTCGGTCCATTTGCGGGTCTGCAGCTGGCCTTCGAGATACACCTTCGAGCCTTTCTTCAGGTATTGCTCCGCCACCTTGCACAGGCCTTCGCTGAAGATCACCACCCGGTGCCACTCGGTTTTTTCCTTGCGGTCGCCGGTCGCCTTGTCGCGCCAGCTTTCCGAGGTCGCGACCCGCAGATTGACGATCGGCCGGCCGTCCTGGGTCCGCCGGACTTCCGGGTCGGCGCCGAGATTGCCGACCAAAATCACCTTGTTGACGCTGCCTGCCATGACGCTCTCCGCTCGAAATTGCCCGCCGAGCCACGCTCGGCGATCTGGAACATGTTCTTCAAACCGGCTTGCCGGAACCCGCGCCGTTTCGGTCCCCAACGTAGGCCTGCCGCGACGCGCCACAAGGGCGATTACGCCTTTCCCACAGTCCATTTTCCCCACGGCTTTTCGACGGCCAATTGGGGTCGGCCTCCAGGCGAGCCGCGGCCGGGCGCCTGAATGTTCGCTATTTGTTCTAGCACGTTGTAGACTGCCATGCAAATGATTGATTCGAATTCGCCCGCTCATGCGGGGAGAGTGGTTGTCCACAGGTCTGCCACGTTCCGGCCGGTTCGCGCGGCTGGCAATCCGCTATCGTCATTCCTATCTCACACGCTAACCGGGCATGCTTCCACGACATGAATGATTTGTTCAATAAAAGTCGCCGTCCCGACGCCCGGATGATTTCCATCCGCGGCGCGCGCGAGCACAACCTCAAGAATGTCGATGTCGACATCCCGCGCGACCGGCTGGTGGTGCTCACCGGCTTGTCGGGCTCGGGCAAGTCGTCGCTCGCCTTCGACACTATTTATGCCGAGGGCCAGCGCCGCTATGTCGAGAGCCTCTCGGCCTATGCGCGCCAGTTCCTGGAGATGATGCAGAAGCCGGACGTCGACCAGATCGACGGCCTTTCGCCCGCCATCTCGATCGAGCAGAAGACCACCTCGAAAAATCCGCGTTCGACGGTCGGGACCGTCACCGAGATCTACGACTATGCGCGCCTCTTGTGGGCGCGGGTCGGCATCCCCTATTCGCCCGCCACCGGCCTTCCGATCGAGAGCCAGACCGTCTCGCAGATGGTCGACCGCGTGCTGGCGCTGCCCGAAGGCACCAAGCTTTACATCCTGGCGCCCGTGATCCGCGGCCGCAAAGGCGAGTACCGCAAGGAGATCGCCGACTGGATGAAACGCGGCTTCCAGCGCGTGAAGATCGACGGCAAGTTCTACGAGATCGAGCAGGCGCCCGCGCTCGACAAGAAATTCAAG
>DATBBS010000186.1:0-13976 GCA_036270895.1 Xanthobacteraceae bacterium | reverse complement strand
GGCGGTGGCAACCACCATCTCGGCGGCCGAGCCGGCCTGATTGGCCTCCTGGCCGACGGCGGTAATGTTGTCGGAGACCGAATGCGTTCCCGTCGCCGCCACCGCCACGTTGGCCGCGATCTCGTGGGTCGCGACCTGCTGCTGCTCGACCGTGGCCGCGATGCTGGCGGATGCCTGATCGATCTCGCGCACGGTGGACCCGACCTCGCCGATCACCCGCGCGGCGTCCTGGGCCGACGCCTGCATCAAGTCGATCTGGCCACGGATGTTCTCGGTCGCCTGGGCGACCTGCTGCGCCAGCGCCTTCACCTCGCCCGCCACCACGGCGAAGCCCCGCCCGGCTTCGCCGGCGCGCGCCGCCTCGATCGTCGCATTGAGCGCCAGAAGATTGGTCTGGTTGGCGATACCGGTGATCAGGACCACCACCGCACCGATCTCCTGTGTCGAGGCGGCGAGCGAACGGAAGATGTCGTCGGTGCGTTCGGTGTCGCGGGCGGCGCGCCCGGCCATCTCGGCGTAGCGCTGCACCTGCGTCGATATCTCGGTCAACGAGGCCGCCATTTCCTCGGTTGCGGCCGCCACCGTCTGGACGTTGCTCGATGCCTGTCCGGACGCCGCGGCGACCGCGTCGGCCCGCGTGCGCGTCGCGCGCACGATCTTGCTCACCTGGTCCGCGCTCTCATGCACCTCGTTCGCGCCCGCGACCACGATTTCGACCGCGCGGCCGACCTCGGCTTCGAGCTGATCGGCAATCTGTACCAGCAGGGCCCTGCGTTCCGTCTCCACGCGCTCACGCTGATCGCTCTGCTCCGACGCCATGTCGCGGTTCTCCACCATCTTGCCGTGGAACACCACGAAGGCGCGCATCATCGTCCCGATCTCGTCGCCGCGCTCCATGCGCGGCAGCTCGACGTCGAGATCGCCGTTGGCGAGGCGGCGCATGGCTCCCGCCATCATGGACATCGGCCGCGAGATGCGCCGGCCGCTGAAGATCGCCAGCGCGCCGATCGCGAGGGTCGTAAGCGCGATGACCCACAACATGTGCTGGCGCAAGGCGGTGGACATCTCTTGTGCGGTGCCGTAGCGCTCGTCGGCAGCCGTGCGGAGCTCCAGCAGAACCGGGCGGATGCGGCCGTAGATCGCCGCAAGATCCTCGGCCTCGTCATTGAGCGAGCTCTGCCCGACCATGAAGGCAAGGAAGCTCGATTGATAGATGTCGATCAGCCCCTTGATCTCGATCTTGACGGCCGGCGGCAGCTCGGTCTTGGCGAGCGCGGGCTCGAATTCCTTGACGCGCTTCTTGAGCTCCTCGCCGTATTTCTCCTCGCCTCGCAGCATGAAATCCTTCTCATGCCGCCGCATCATCAGCATCAGCACCGAAAGCCGCGGCTGGTCGAATTCCGCCAGGCGCTTTTCGACCGTATGCACGGCGTCGCGCAGCTTGCCCTGCAGACCCTGGTTCTCGTTCAAGCCGATGAGGCGCTGAGCCGATACCACGTTGTTGAAACGCGTCGCGTACATGTTGATCCCCGAGCGCAACGCCTCCCCCCGCTTGAGGGGGTCGTCGGCCGGCAGCGGCGCGATCAGCGCCTCGACGGCGTCCAGATTTTCGGAAAGCCGCGCGAGAACCGCCTGATGCCGCTCGATGATCTTCTCGTCGCGCTTCTGCAGGAACTCGGCGGCGAACTGGCGCGCTTCCAGGAATCCTTCGGTGATGCTGGCCATGAGCGATTCGAGGCGGGCGGACGCGTCGGCGGTGCGCTGAGCCTCGCCCTGGAACCGCAATCCGATGAAATAAATGACGCCGATGACCGCGACGCCGCCGAGACCGAGCGCCGCAATCTGGGTCTTGAGGCCGACATGAAAGCGCCCGGCGCGGCCCTCCGGCCCGGCGCGGCGCCACAAAAGAGACCGCAGCATTTCCACCCCCCAGGACAACAACCAGAACCTACCGGAGTATGGTTAATGCTCCTTTAGCGGGCTGGACCGTCCGCAGACACTCGGCCGGCAAAGGGCCCGGGCCCCGCCTCAGGCCCTCAGCGGCATGGCCGCCGGGCGCGGGCCTGTCCAATCGAGCTGCGCGGCCGGCACCGGCCTCGCGAACAGGAAGCCTTGGGCCTGGTTGCAGCCGGCGAGCCGCACGAGCGTGAGCTGCTCGTCGGTCTCCACGCCTTCGGCCGTCGTCACCATGTCGAGCGAGCGCGCCAGGCCGGCGATGGCGCTCACGATCGCGGCGCAGTCGGCGCTGCTGGTGAGCTCGCGCACGAAGGATCGGTCGATCTTGATCTTGTCGAAGGGGAAGATGCGCAAATAGCTCAGCGACGAGTAGCCGGTGCCGAAGTCGTCGAGCACAATCGAGACCCCGAGCCGCTTGATGGCATGCAGCATCGCCAGATTGGCCTCGCTCTTCTGGAGCAGCACCGATTCGGTGACCTCGAGCTCGAGGCGCTGGGCTCCCAGGCCGGAGCCCGCAAGGGCGGCGGTGACCACCTGCGCCAGGTTCCCCTTGCGGAACTGCACCGCCGACAGGTTGACCGCGATCGTGACGTGATCCGGCCAGGTCGCCGCCTCGGCGCAGGCCGCCTGCAAGATCCACTCGCCGAGCGCATCGATCAATCCGATGTCTTCCGCCAGCGGGATGAACTCGTCCGGACCGATCAGGCCGCGGCCGGGGTGGCGCCAGCGCACCAGCGCCTCGGCGCCGCACCGCGTTCCGGTCGCCGCATCGACGATCGCCTGATAGTGCAATTCGAACTCGCCGCGCGGCAACGCGTTGCGCAGATCGATCTGGAGCGACCGGCGCAGCCGCATGGCGGCATCCATCTCGCATTGGTAAAAGCGAAAGCAATTGCGGCCGTCCGATTTCGCCCGGTATAGCGCAAGGTCGGCATTCTTGAGCAGCAGGCTCGTTTCCGTTCCGTCGGCCGGTGCGAGCGCAATGCCGAGGCTGATCCCGATCGTCACCGGATTGCCTTCGATCTCGTAGGGCGCGCCGACCGCCTCGATCAGCCGGCCCGCGAGCTCGGCCGCCTCGCTGCGCGCGTCACGCTGCACCACCTGGAGGATCGCGAATTCGTCGCCGCCCAGGCGGCCGATGGTATTGGGCTTCCCGATCAGGTCGCCGAGGCGCTGCGCCACTGCGACGAGCAGCCGGTCGCCCGTCGGATGCCCGAGCGAATCATTCACCGCCTTGAACAGGTCGAGGTCGAAGACGAAGACGGAGAATTGCGTGCCGTCGGCGGCGAGACGCGCCAGGGCATCGTCCATCTTCTCCATGAACAGCACCCGGTTGGCGAGATCGGTCAACGAGTCGTGGCGCGCCATATGGGCGATGCGGGCCTCGTCGCGCGCGCGCTCGGTGACGTCCTCGTGCGTCGCGACCCAGCCGCCGCTGGCGATCGGCCGGTTCAAGACATGCACGACGCGGCCGTCACTCGCCTCGACGATCGATGCAAAGGGTTCTCCCTTGGCGACATTCTCCACGATCAGGTTGCAATATTCGTCCACGTCACCGGTGAAGTATCCGACCTGCTTGCGATGCGCGATGAGCTCGCGCAAGCCGCAGCCGGGCCGCACCACCGCGGACGAAAGACCGTACATTTGCAGGTATTGATGGTTGCACACGACGATGCGCCCGGACGCGTCGAACAGGCAAAGACCCTGCGACATGTTGTTGAGGGCCGCGTCCAAATGCATGTTGGCGCAGGCGAGCTCGCCGGACTTCTCGCTGAGCCGGGCCTCGCGCTCGGTGACGCTTTCCTCCGACGCGCTGAGGGCGCGGAACTGCGAGACGAATGCCCGCAGCAGAAACGCGAAGCCGAGAAGGGTGAGCGCGGCGCCGCTGCCGACGATCGTCGCACGATGCCGCCATTGCGCGAGCGCGGCGGTCTCCGACATCGCGATATTCACGACGAGCGGATAATCGGCGAGCGGGCGAACCGCGACCACGCGCGGGATGCCGTCGAAAACCCCGGGCGTGCGAAAATATCCGCCGCCATTCGCCACAATGCCGTACCAGGGCGATTCCGCCGGCATGCGCTCGCCGGTCCGCGGCTGCGGATCGGGATAGCGGACCAGCACGACGCCGTCGCGCCGCAGAAAGAGGAACGACTGGTCCGTGAGCGCTGTGATCGATTCATAGACATGCTGGAAATATTTGAGGTCGAGACCGATCAGAGCCGCGCCGAGGAAAGTGCCGTTCCGGCTCTCTAGGCGCCGGCTGAACACCAGGCCGGGCGATCCGCTGACTCGATTGGTCAGCGGCGTACTGACGAAAATGCTCGTGCGCCCGCCGCGCCTGGCGTCCTGAAAATAGTCGCGATCGAACAGATTGACCGCGGGCGACGGAAAGGCGCGCGAATTGTTGATGATCCGGCCTTCGGCGTCGACGAGCGTGATGACGTCCACTTGCGACAGACGGGCCAGCATGTCCTGCAGGACGAGAAACACGTCCCGGCCCGCGAAAGCGGTGCCGAAATCCTTGGGCGTCGCAGTCCCGGCCGCCGCGATCCGGTCCTGCAGCTCGCTCAGCGTCAGGTCGATGGCCCGCACGGAACCCGCGGTCTGCTCGGCGAGCACACTCGCGATATTGCCCGCGTCACGCTCCGCATCGCGCATCGCGTCCGCGCGCAGACGCACGATGGCGAGCACCGTCGCCAAGACCGCCATGGCGATCAGCGCGGCCGCAATGGCGATGAGGCCGCGAAATTTGAGCTGTCGCCTTCGATCCGGCATCGGGTGGCATCGGTCCTCGGTCCCGACCTGAGGGTTAACAGGACGGAGTTGAGAAACCTTGAAGGCCTGAACACGGAGATTTCACGCGACCACGGCGCTAAATGCGCAAACCACGGCTGAAAACGCCCATCGCTCGGATCGGGATGCCAACCAGGAATGACGTTAGGGCATGCTGGCGGATGCCGGGCTTGGAGGAGGGGCCGCGCCGGAAATCTCGGCCGCCCGCCCCTACTCCTCGGGTGCGTCGAGGATGGGATCGTAGCGCTTGGCGTCGAAGCCGAGCAGGTTCCAGGTCTGCAGCATGTGGGGCGGCAGCGGCGCCGTGACGTCGATGACGCCGCCGCGCGGATGCGGCACCGCGATGCGGCGCGCCAGCAGATGCAGCTTGTTCTGCAAGCCGCCCGGCAGCTCCCAGTTCTCGATGTCGAAATATTTCGGGTCGCCCACGATCGGATGCCCGATGTGGACCATGTGGGCGCGCAGCTGATGGGTGCGCCCGGTCACCGGCTTGAGCGACAGCCAGGCAAGCTTGGGGCCCGCGGTCTCGACCACGGCGTAGAAGGTGACGGCGTGGCTCGCGCCCTCCTCGCCGTGCTGGGCGATGCGCATGAAGCTCTCCTCCTCGCGCTCCTCCTTGGCGAGGAAAGTCGAGATGCGGCCCTGGCGCGGCCGCGGCACGCCGGCGACCAGCGCCCAATAGATCTTGCGCGCCGAGCGGCTGCGAAAGGTCTTCGCCAGCGCGGCGGCGGCGAAGCGCGTCTTTGCCACCAGCAGACAGCCGGCGGTGTCCTTGTCGAGACGGTGGACCAGGCGCGGCCGCTGGCCGGCCTTGTCGCGCAGCACCTCCAGCATGCCGTCGAGATGGCGCGTGGTGCCGGAGCCGCCCTGCACCGCGAGCCCCATCGGCTTGTTGAGGACGAGCACGTCGTCATCCTCATGCAGCGTGATGGAGCGCAGGAACACGCGGGTCTTGTCGTCGGCTGCGGCGTCTTCCGACAGCGGCTTGGGGCGGTCGAGCTTGAGCGGCGGAATGCGCACCGCCTGCCCAGCCTGCAGCCGGTCCTTGCCGTCGACGCGCTTGCCGTTCACGCGCAGCTCGCCTTTGCGGATGACGCGCTGGATATGGGAAAAGCTCAGCCCGGGAAAGCGCGCCTCGAGGAAGCGGTCGACCCGCATGCCGGTTTCGTCGGGCAACACCGCCACGGTCTGCACCGAGGTGGCGGCGGCGAGCGCCGAATGATCGGGCGGGGCTTCGCGGGCCTCGGCCACTGGCGGCCGCGGCGGACGGTCCCGCAACGACGGGGCCTTCGTCTTCCCCGCGGTCCAGCGATCACGCCCTCGCGCGCCATCCGCCTGATGGCCGCGCGCGCCGGCATGCCCCGGCTTGCGCGACGCGCCGCGCAGCTCCGGCCGGCCGCGCTCGTCCCGCTCTTGGTGGCGCGCATGCCGGCGCGGTCCGGCGGTCTGCCGTCCGCCGCCGGGCTGCCGTGGTCCGCCTTTGCGTTTCAAGGGAATTCGTCTCCGTTATGTGCCCGCGTCAACTCCGTCGGCGGCGGGCGGTATCCAGGATGTGATGATATCGATTGTATCGGCGGGCTGCACGGCCCCGTGGGTTCATTCCGCGGCCTGAGGCACCCCAGGCGCATGGCGCAACTCCGCCCATGCCTGCCGGAGCACCACCACGGACCCCTGCAACGCAAGGGCCGCCATGACCGCCGCGACGACGAGATCCGGCCAGCCGGTTCCCGTACCGAAAACGCCGAGCGCAGCGAGCAGCACCGCAAGGTTGCCGAGGACGTCATTGCGGGTGCAAATCCAAGCGGAGCGCATGTTCGCGTCCCCGCCACGATAGGCCCACAGCAGCCCGAACGAGGCCGCATTGGCCACGAGCGCAGCGAGACCAACCGCACCCATGGTGAAAGCTTGCGGCAACGTGCCATGCGACGCATGCCAGGCCGCAACGCCGAGCACCCAGAGGCCGAAGCCGCCCATCGTGGCGCCTTTTGCGAACGCCGCCATGGCGCGGTAGCGCAACGCCATGCCGACGACGAAAAGGCTGATGGCGTAGTTGCCCGCGTCACCGAGAAAATCGAGGGCGTCGGCTTGCAAGGATGCCGAGCCGGCCGCCACCCCCGCCCCGATCTCAATTGCGAACATCGCCGCGTTGATGGCAAGCACGGCCCATAGAATGCGCCGATAGGCGGCATTCCCGCGCTGCGGGTCGTCATTCTGGCAGTGATCGCAGCAACTCATGGCCGGAATATAGACCTTGCGGCCTCGCTCTGCATAGCGATGGGACAAGCCCGGCATCGACGATGCGGCCGCGAGCAAAGGACGGCCTCGTGAGGAAGCCTCGGCTACCCGGCGCAGCAGGAGGCTGCCCCGCTCTCGCCGGAACGCTCTGCCTGGATCGGGGGGCAAGGCACGGAGCCGTATGAACAGAAGACGCAGCAATCGCCCCGCTTCGGCCGCAGCAGGACACCACAGCCCTTGCACTCATAGAAAAACTGGCACGCATCCGTCGGCATCGCTTCCATCTTCGCCGTGGCGCAATGCGGACAGGTGATCACGGATTCAAGGATCATGGCCGATCCTTAGAGCATATATGCGAGGCGGCCGATACACAAAGCGCCCGCCGTCCGGCGGGCGCCTTGCCGACTGTGGATTTTCTCCGAGCACGAGCCGCGCGTAGCGAGTCTCGCGACCTAGGCCTCGCGCAATCGCGCCCGGCCACGATCTCGCCAGAGCAATACGATACCCGCCAAAAGCAGGCTGGTGCAGATCGTGCTCGTCACCAGGCCAAGGCCCAGGCCGCGCCGGCTCGCCAGGAGGTCGCCGAGGGCCGTCCCGGCAGTGCGGGCGGCGACAACCGTCAGCCAATACCAAGGCTTGGTCATCTTGCCGAACCTGTCCGAGACGAACCAGACAACAACGAATATGAGCGCCAGCACAGCCGACCCATAACTCAAGCCAAGGCCGGTCTCTTCGGCGACCCAGTCGCCAGCCGCTGTTCCAAGGGTTCCGGCGGCCAGCATGGTTATCCAGTAGCTCGTGTCGGTCGCGGGCAATGATCGCCAGCGACCATCCGGATCGGTGATGCCCATGGGTTCTACGCCGCGTATCCGGTCGACGAGCAGCATTGCAGCCATGAGGGCGACGAGCGCGCCCATGCACAAGAAATAGCCGAGCTTGAGATCATGGGTGCCGAGGTCAGCCAGGTTCGTTGCGGCGGTCCTGAGCACGATGATCGCCAACCAATAGTAGGCTTCGGTCGCAACAGTGCTTCTCCGTTCAGCCCAGACGATGGCCAAGAAGATGAGCCCCAGCGGCAGCAATCCGCGTGTGTGACCCAGTCCGAGGATGCGCGAGGCAAAATCGCCGGTGTTGGCCCCACACATGCTCGCCGCCAAAATTGCGGTCCAATAGCGCGCATCGATTGTCGGGAGATTTCTACGGTCCACGGGTCCTCCACGGGGCTTTCGTCGTCCAGCGACGTCGTGTCAATGCGGAATGTGGCGGGAGCATGTAGATGTGAGCACGGAAGAAATGATGTCGATGGGAGCGCCGGGAACGTAAGCCCTCCCGGTCGAAGTTTTTCGCAGCTTACAGCGAGGCTGCTTTCGGGGCGAGCGGCACGACGGACGCATCCGCGGTCACACCGTCACCGTGAGTCAGTTGCCGGAAACTCGCGATATCGCCCGGCCGTCCCAGCAGGTAACCCTGGACCTGGTCGCAAAGCTCGCTTGCAAGAAATTCGAGCTCGGCGACCGTCTCCACGCCTTCGGCCAGCACCGGAAGACGAAGCGCCCGGCCAAGCCCCAGCACGGACCGCACGATGGCGGCCGCCTGATCGTTGACATTGACCGATTTGATGAAGGAACCGTCGATCTTTATCTTGTCGAAGGGAAAGGCCCGCAGGTTCGACAGCGACGAGTAACCGGTCCCGAAGTCGTCCATCGCGATACGGACCCCGAGTATCTTGATCCGCCGCAGCGTCGCCAGCGCGCGATTCAAGTCGCGCACCAGCGCCGTCTCGGTGATCTCCAGCTCCAGGCGGTTCGGGGGGAGGCCGGTCTCGAACAGGACCTCATGCACCAGATGCGCGAAGTTTGCGTTGTGGATCTGCACGGCCGACACGTTGACCGCAACGATCAGGGGCTGGGTCCAGCTCGCCGCTTCGCTGCAGGCCGTCCGAAGCACCCATTCTCCGATCTGGGGAATGGTCCCGCTCTCTTCCGCGACCGGAATGAATTCGGACGGTGGAACGTTCCCGCGCGTGGCATGCTTCCAGCGCAGCAAGGCCTCGAAGCCGATGATCTTCCCGTCGCCGATGTCCTTCTGCGGCTGGTAGACCAGATGCAATTCTCCTCGGGCAATCGCGTTGCGGAGGTCGTGTTCCAGGAGGCGGCGATCCCGCACGGCGGCGCCCATGGAGGCCTCGAAGAACCGATAGGTCCCGCGTCCTTCCTTCTTGGCGCGGTAGAGCGCCGTATCGGCGTGAGACAGAAGCGCCTGCCGTTCGGTCGCGTCGTTCGGGCAAATGGCGATTCCGATGCTCGTGGCGATCGGCGAGTCGGCTTCCGGGTCCTCGCTCGGGGCTTGGAGGATCTCCAGGATATTCTCGGCGATCCGCCCAGCCGCTTCCGGGTTCGCCAGCTCCGGCACGATGACCGCGAACTCGTCGCCGCTCAGCCTGGCCAGCATCTGGCCGTCGCGCAGCACGCCGGTAATTCGTTTCGCAACACCCTTGAGCGCCGCGTCGCCCGCCGCGTGTCCAAACAGATCGTTGACGTCCTTGAACCGGTCGAGATCGAGGCACAATACGGCGAGTCCCCGGCCCTTATCCAAAGCCGAAGCGATTTCCTGATCCAGCTGCCGGTTGAAGGTGCTGCGATTAGGAATTCCGGTGAGGGAATCGTAGTGCGCCAGAAAGCGGATATGCTCCTCGGCCTGCTTGCGCGCCTGCAGGTCGCGAACCGCGATGGCGTGCCGCAGCTTGCCGCCGTAATCGACCGTCCGCAGCAGCAACTCGACGGGCCTCCTCGAGCCATCGGCGTGAAGCAAATCGCCCTCGAGGGCCTCGTTCGGCCGCTCGAACAGCTTGAGCCGCGTGCCTTCGTCGGGAATGCATCGCTCCAGCTTCACACCCGTCATGCGCTCCGCCGGCGATCCGACGAGACGCGCGAAACTATTGTTGACGGTGACGATCGCGTCGCCCTCGCAGACCAGCAGTCCCTCGAAGGCGGCGTTCGCGAGGCCCTGCATGCGATCGAACTCGAGTTGTCCCCTGCGCCGGTCCCGCATCTCCATCGCCACACCGGCAAGCGAGAGAAGAATGATGATGCAGCTTGCGAGCGCCACGGCGATCGCGAGCCAGCCCGACGGCAGCGCGGCCGCGGAGAATTCGACCGTCGGATCGGGGATGATCGAGGCCGCGCCCATCGCAGTGAAATGATGGCTGCAAATCGCGAGCGTGAGCAGCAAGGCACCGAGGATTTTCCACTTCAAGGCGTCGCCGCGCAATCCGACCGGCAACGAGACGGCGCCGATCAGCCCGCCCAACGCGATCGATGCCGCTACCAGGACCGGGTCCCAAACGACCCGTCCCTGAATCTCGAACGCCGCCATGCCGGTATAATGCATCGTGGCGATGCCGCCGCCGACAATGGCGCCGCCCAGCCAGGCCCCTGCGCGCCATTTCGATATTACCGCAACCGCCAAGCCGGTTCCCGTCAGCAGGATGGCGGAAACCAGCGAGAGAGCGGTTAGGACGATATTGTAGGCCGTGGGGAGACCCGGCGAAAACGCCAGCATGGCGATGAAATGCGTGGCCCAGATCCCGAACCCGGTCGACGTCGCCGAAACAGCGAGCCAGATGACCCGCATCTGTCCGGTCGATCCGTGCACATGATGAAGAAGACTGATCGCCGTAAATGAGGCAAGCGCGCAAATGACCGCGGCCAAGCCGACAAGGCGCAGATCATGCGCATTGGCGATGCAGTCATAAACCGTCAGCATCCGGGGATTCACCAGGCGTTAGCGAAAAGTTAAATAGCGGCGCCGTCAGCCTAGGTGGAAATGCACAAAAAGTCGTAAATGGGTGGTCACGACCGCTTGATGCGCCTCACTCCGCTCTGCCTTCGCGCCGCGGACACCCGCTTTGGCGAGCATCACAAGAACGGGAGCTGCCGCCCGGCGGGCTTCATTCCGCCTTGCGCCAGGGGATCGCCTGGCCGATAAGCGAGGGAGCGGTTGTGGGAGGGCGTAAGGTGCGTTCTGGGGTCTTTGCGCTGCTGCTGGGCGGCACGCTTTCGCTGGCGGGATGCGCGTCGGTTTACAATTATCCCGGCAATCAACCGCTGCGGGCCGCTGCGCTGATCAACGACAAGGGTCGGCTCGACCCCATCGTGGGCGATGACGATGGCGACGTCCTGCTGGCGTTGTCCTTTTCGGGCGGCGGGGCGCGCGCAGCCGCATTTTCGCTTGGCGTGTTGCAGGAGCTCGATCGAACCCGATCGAGCTCCCGCACGACGAAATCGATGCTCGATCACGTCAACTTCGTCTCGGGTGTCTCCGGCGGAGCCATCACCGCAGCCTATTTCGGATTGAAAAAGCGCGCGGCGTTGGACGATTTCCGCGAGCGGTTTCTGCTGCGAAATGCGGAGGAGGGTCTCAAGACCAACATAAGCCTCGTGAACCTCGGCCGCGCCTTGGGCGGCGGCGTCAATGACGACCAGTTTTCCCGGTGGCTCGACCAGAATCTCTTCGACGGCGCTACGTTCGAGGCCTTTGCGGGGGGTCGACGACCGCGGGTGTGGATCAACGCCTCCGACATCTATAACCGCACGCCGTTCGTTTTCGGCGAGATCGCGTTCAATGCGTTGTGCAGCGACATCCGCTCATACAAGATCGCCGATGCGGTGGCGGCATCGGCGGCCGTGCCATTGGTCTTCGCGCCCATCGTGCTGGAGACCTATGCGGGGGGCTGCGCCACCCGACTACCCGACTGGGTCGAGCGTGCGCGACGCAATCCCGAGGCGCAACCATTGCTCCGCGCCTTCGCGGAAGCGACCGCGCGATACCACGACGGCTCCATGAAATACGTGAAACTGCTCGACGGCGGCCTTGTCGACAATTTCGGCCTGTCCGGAATCAGCATCGGGATGCTGGCGGCCCAGCGGCCCTACGAGCCGATGCCGGAGCGACAGGCGGCGCGCGTGCGCCGGATGATGTTCGTGGTGGTCGATGCGGGACGCGGATTGTCCGGCAGTTGGGAAAACAGCCTCGAGGGGCCGAACGGCGCCGAGCTCGTCGCGGCGGCGGCCGATACGGCGATCGACGCGAGCGTGCGCTCGAGCTACGCGGCTTTCAGCAGCCTGGTCGATGAATGGGTCGCAAAAGTCCGGCGCTGGCGCTGTGGATTGTCGGCCGCCGACCGCATCCGGCTCGGCCTGTCCCCTGGCTGGAGATGCGATGATCTTCGCAGCTACATCGACCGGGTCAGTTTCGACCGCCTGGGACCGGCCCGTGCGCGGGTTTTGGACGCCGTCGTGACGCGTCTGGTCCTGCCGCCCGATCAGGTGGACCTGTTGATCGAAGGCGGCGCCGATGCATTGCGCGGCAGCACGCAGTACCAGGCGTTCCGCCGCGGACTTTGATGAATGACTAAGCCCCCGACCCGCGCTCCTGGCGCAGCTTCGCCCAATAATCCAGCCGCTTCCTGATCTCGCGCTCGAAGCCGCGCTCGGGCGGATCGTAGAATTTCTGCCGGCCGAGCGCTTCCGGGAAATAGTCCTGGCCCGAAAAGGCATCGGGCGCATCATGGTCGTAGTCGTAGCCCGTGCCGTAGCCTTCCTGTTGCATCAGCCGGGTCGGCGCATTCAGGATATGCTTGGGCGGCAGCAGCGAGCCCGCCTCCTTGGCGACCCGCCGCGCCGCCCCATAGGCCACATAGGCGGCGTTCGATTTCGGCGCGGTCGCCACATAGATCACGGCCTGCGCGATCGCGAGCTCGCCTTCCGGGCTGCCCAGAAAATCATAAGCGTCCTTCGCCGCATTGGCGACGACGAGCGCCTGCGGATCGGCGAGCCCGATATCCTCGACCGCCATCCGCACCACCCGGCGCGCCAGAAAGAGCGGATCCTCGCCCGCGTCCAGCATGCGGCAGAGATAATAGAGCGCCGCGTCGGGGTCGGAGCCGCGCACCGACTTGTGCAGCGCGGAGATCAGGTTGTAATGGCCGTCCTGCGCCTTGTCGTAGATCGGCGCGCGCCGCTGCACGATCTCGGCGAGCTTGGCGGCGTCGAACACCTCGTCGGCGCGCGCCGCCCGCCAGATCTCCTCGGCGAGCGTGAGCGCGGCGCGGCCGTCGCCGTCCGCCATGCGCACCAGCGCGGCGCGCGCGTCGGGATCGAGCGGCAGCGGCTTGTTCTCGATCGCCTCGGCGCGCGCCAGCAGCTTTTCCACCGCGGCGCCGTCGAGCGGGCGGAACACCAGCACGCGCGCGCGCGACAACAGAGCGGCATTGAGCTCGAAGGAGGGATTCTCTGTGGTGGCGCCGACCAGCACGACGGTGCCGTCCTCCATCACCGGCAGGAAGGAATCCTGCTGGGCGCGGTTGAAGCGATGCACCTCGTCGACGAACAAGAGCGTGCCCTTGCCGGTCTCGCGCCGCGCGCGCGCCGCGTCGAACGCCTTCTTGAGATCGGCGACGCCGGAAAACACCGCCGAAAGCTGCTCGAAATGCAGCTCGGTCGCGTCCGCCAGCAGCCGCGCCACGGTGGTCTTGCCGGTGCCGGGCGGCCCCCAGAAGACGAGCGAGCCGAGCGAGCGCGTCTCCAGCATGCGTGTCAAGGCGCCGTCCGGCCCGAGCAGATGATCCTGGCCCACCACCTCGGCGAGGCTTTGCGGGCGCAGCTTGTCGGCGAGCGGACGCGGCGCGTCGCGCTCGAGACCGGCGGCGGCAAACAGGTTCGGACTATGGGCGGACCTTTTGGCCATGCCCGCAAGGTGGGGCCTGCGGCAGTCCAGCGCAAGCGATTGCGCGACGGCCGGCAGGCGCTAGCGGCCGCGCGCGCGCCGCCTCATCCCCCGAACACGACGGAAAGCTGCTGGCCGCCGCGCAAGATGGTGATGCGCCACAGCCGGGTCGGCTGGGCGACCACCCGTTGCAGGTCGGCCGTCTTGGCAATCGCCTCGCTGTTGACGGTGAGCACGACGTCGCCCTTCTGGAAGCCGATGCT